>VFFY01000001.1 GCA_009392675.1 SAR202 cluster bacterium
GGGGGCCGTTCATTTAAATTTATTTCCTGGATAAGGGAATCGCCTGAAGGCTTTGATATTATGCCCTCTTCCTTGAAATTACCCTCTGGCAGATTGATAACTTCCCTTCGCTGTCGTTCCTCTGATAATAATCGAGGTTGGATTGATTTAATGTATTCAGACGATGAGGCCATTTCGTGGAGGCAACTGTCAAAACCTGTAGATAATACTGGTGTCGGTGGAAACCCCCCTGCCATGCTCCGTCTTTCTGACGGCAAAATATGTTTGGTTTACGGTTATAGGGATGAGGGTTCAGGGGTCAGGTATGTTGTAAGTGAAGATGAAGGTGAAACTTGGGGAAAAGAGATCATTCTTCGGGAAGACGCAGGTAACCACGACATCGGATATCCAAGAGTAGTAGAAAGATCCGACGGAAACCTAGTTGCAGTTTATTACCACAATGATGTTGCTGATGGAGAACGATATATCGCGGCGACGATATGGAAGCCTTAGTATCTAAAACATCCTGTGCGGCATTGCAGGTTCTTCTTTCGTCATTACCTCTAGCACTGCCGTATTCCCAGATTTAACTGTGTCGACGCATCTTTTGATTGCTAGGCCAACTTCATCAGGGTTATCTACCACTTCGTTATAACTGCCAAGTGCATCAGCTATTTTGGCATAATCACCTGTTGTATATTTGGTCCCATATAATTCGTTTGCCGTGGGGAAATTATGCGGTCTGTAAATTCCCATTGCTGAATTATTAAGGATTATGGTGAATATGGGAATTTTTTCCCTGACTGCTGTCTCAATATCGAGTCCGACCATTCCAAAACCATAGTCTCCGATCAAGTTGACAGCGACTTTATTGGGCTCCGCCATACTTGCACCCATGGCCAATCCAAGACTGTAGCCCAACTGCGTGGATTTACCCCATGCAATGAACCCATTCGGGTTAACAGTGTTATAGAAGGGCATTATCTGATCCCTTGGGCTCCCGGAATCGTGCGTCACTATAGTCTCAGAAGGATTGGTATTTTGCATTAGCTCCCAAATGACCCGGTAAGGACTTATAGGGGTTTCATTAGATTGAAGATGAGGCATCCATTCCTTAAACCAGTCCTCTCTTACCGAGGCGATCTCATCTTCAAATTTAAATGATTCATTACGATTACTGGAACCTAATAGTGCCTTCACTTCTATTATCAATTCGTCCAACACAAGCAGAACATCTCCAAGGACCGCATGATCTGGTGAATAGTCTTTGTTTATATCTTCAGGGCTGTTTGTAATTTGAACGAGTGTTTTTTTATCGAAGTCGTCCATCCCATAGTGGATTCGGGTGAAGCTTGTTCCGATTCCGAAAATCAGGTCGGCCTTATCGATAAAGCGAACAACCATATCGGTTGTTGAGCTACTTCTAGTTCCGAGTGCCAATTCATGTGTTTCCGGGAAGGCGCTTTTACCTGCCATCGAAGTCATTACAGGAACTCGGGCTAATTCTGCAAGTTCTATTAGTTGTTTTGACGCCTTGCCGTACAAGACTCCTTGTCCTGCCTGTATGACAGGTCTGCTGGCTCCTAGTAACATTTTCGCTGCCGTCTTTATATCTTGAGGGTTTCCAGCGCTTTTAATGTTTTCTACATTTGTATAAGTGGTGCTCATACCTTCGGGTAATTCTTCGCTTAGGATATCGCTGGGTATTTCCAGAAGAACGGGGCCCGGCCGACCTAATCTAATCTGGCTGAAAGTTCGCCTCATCATATCTGGAATGTTTTCTGGCATTGAAACTTTACCGGACCACTTGGTCACCGTGCGATAGGTCTCACTGGGACTGAATGTAGGATGAACGCCATGTCGGGATCTCGGGTTAGAGGCAGGAAGAAGCAAAATAGGGACGGAGTCAGCATATGCAGTTGCGACCCCGGCGAAGGCGTTTTCAGCACCAGGTCCAGCTTGCATAGCGAAAACCCCAGTTTTATCTCCGTTAGTTATACGGCTGTATCCGTCGGCGAGATTAACTCCAACCCGTTCTTGTCTGAAGATAAGTGGTCTTATTCCGGCTTTTGCCCCCGATTCCTCCAAACGATTGAATGGGATCACACCCATAAAATCTACACCTTCCGATTTAAGTATCTGAGCTATTAAATCTGCGCCAATCACGTTACCTTCCTTTCCCGTTTGACATCGAATTACCGGTGGGTGACTGAACTTTTGGCAGGGGTGGCAGGGATCGAACCCACGACCTATGGTTTTGGAGACCATCGCTCTACCTACTGAGCTACACCCCTGAGTTCAGTGAATCCAGAGTATAAAACTATATCAAAAATCATATTGATATTAATAATATCTCATATCATGATGGAATTAAGGATTTCCATCGCAAAACATGATATACTAATTCAATAACAAATTTTGAAAGGAGGACATGAATGGATCCATTATTACCTGTAATGAGTTTGCTTTCTTTAGGGTTGGCAACCTTACTGGTTGCGGTGTACTTTTTGGTACCGGCAGACCCTGGAGCGTTAATTACTCGAGTTTCAGA
>VFFY01000002.1 GCA_009392675.1 SAR202 cluster bacterium
GAGAAGTCAAAGCGGAATTATATTGATATGAATAAATATTTCAAGAGCAGATAATTATATGTTTATTATTGCATATTGTGATACTGTTGCCTACTCAGACCACTATTAGGGAAGTTAAATGTAGGAAATCCTTATTTATGGAAGAGAAAACTTTTCTCAATCTAGGTGTTCAAGAATATTCTTCCGTATTGGTATTTTCACCCCCTGAACACTATGCTCAAGAAATAGCCCACATGGATCTGCCCAAAGGCGCCTCCGTTTCATACGTCGGTGACGGGATGTTCGATGTGGTTTTAATATTTGCCCGCAATCAAAGGGATGTATCGGAATTAGCAGCGGCTGGAGTGGCCGTTCTTAAAAAGACGGGATTTCTGTGGTTCGCCTACCCTTCACCAAAATCCCAGTTGGCAACTGATATTTCTGCATCTAAAGGATGGGGTACTCTTTTTGATGCCGGGTGGTCCCTAGGGGATTCTTTTGAACTTGATAATAATTGGATTGCCGCTAAGTTCAGCGAAATTATTGATAGTCGGTAGGTGAAAAAAATCAACAATATAGAAACCTGTAGGAGAAGACTTTGATATATGACATGAGGACATATGATCTGAAGCCTGGATCGGTTCCAGAATACATGCGTGCCGTAGAAGAAGTGGCATTAAAAATTCGGCAAGATTACGGTATTAAATTAGCCGGGTGGTATTACACTGACGTAGGGCACCTCAACCGGATCGTCCACATTTGGGGGTACCAAAACTACACCCATTTTGAGGAATCTCGAAAAAAGGTGCATTCTGATCCAAGGTGGGAGAGAGATTACGTACCGCGAGTCAAAAACTTAATTCTCAGTCAGCAAGACATGATGATGAATGGCGCGAGTTTTTTTCCTGAGCCGAAATAGCTTCCGATAGCCTCAACCCTTCCTCCATTCATGCCTGTGAACCTATTGCCTTTTCCTAACCCTTTGTTTATAGTGACGGGTACTTAATTTGTCGATGTGTGCCTGAAATTAAGCGCTGTTTTCACAAGAACAAAAATTTCTTAATGAAAACACCAAGGGACCAGTAAAGATTAGGAGTTCAAGTCATGGTTTCAGATAGCCGAATTGGCGATGTAGTACTGGAAGTTAAGGACCTTCAAACTTATTTCGTGACCCGTTGGGGTGTCACGAAGGCAGTTGACGGAGTTAGCTTTAACCTTCGAAAAGGGGAAACATTAGGGATTGTAGGGGAATCTGGATCCGGCAAATCCGTGACGGTAAGTACCGTAATGCGATTGATACCGTCTCCTCCTGGCCATATCGTAGGTGGCGAAATTCTCCTTGAAGGAGAAAACCTTCTTGATCTATCCGAAGGCGACATGAACAAGGTAAGGGGTGACAAAATAGCGATGATTTTGCAAGACCCTATGACCGCTTTGAATCCGGTTTTCGATATAGAAGATCAGGTCGGTGAAGCTCTTAGGATTCACGAAGGCCTTAGAGGGCCAACCTTGAAAGAGACGGTTATAGACATGCTCAGAAAGGTGAAAATACCTGCGCCTAGTACCAGGATGAAAGATTACCCGCATCAATTATCAGGTGGAATGAGGCAGCGTGTTGTTGGGGCGATTGGTATATCCTGCAATCCTTTAGTATTGATAGCTGATGAACCAACAACCTCTCTGGATGCCACGATACAAGCCCAATACTTGAATCTTTTGAGAGATCTCCAAGAAGATACCGGTGTTGGAATTATTTTCATTACACACGACTTTGGGATAGTTGCAAAAATGTGTGACCGGGTGGCCGTGATGTATGCCGGGAAGATTGTAGAACAAGGAGATGTTAGGGAAATTTTCAACAACCCTCTCCATCCATACACAGAAGCCTTGATTAGGTCAGTTCCAAAAATGGAAGAGAATGTCGAAAGGCTATACGCTATACCCGGAAACCCTCCAAACGTGACAAATCGACCTTCAGGATGCAATTTTCAGCCCAAATGTGATAAGGACAATCCTAATCCAGATTGTGAACTACTGGAGCCGATTCTTCAAGAAGAGTCTCCAGGACATTGGGTAGCCTACTGCGCAGCATGTTTTGATACACATGGCTGCAAATGGTTCCCAAGAGACTTATAAATTCTGAATTTGAATAATCAGATGGTGAGAGGTTGAATATGACAAGTGAAAGTGGAGCTTTATTAGAGATTAGAAATCTCAAGAAACATTTCCCAGTCGGCGGTGGAATGTTTGGAACTATGACGGGGAAGAAAGAATATCTAAGAGCGGTGGACGGGATAAGTCTAAGCATAGAGCCCGGCACCACTTATGGATTGGTTGGAGAATCTGGGTGCGGTAAATCCACAACAGCGAAAATGGTCCTTATGCTGGAAGAACCAACTGAAGGGGAAATATTTTTCGAAGGAAAGGACGCTATAAATGCGGACAAAGATGCGAAAAGGCACTATAAATCTAGTGTGCAAGCTGTGTTTCAAGATCCCTGGGCCTCTTTGAACCCACGAATGAAAGTAGAGAGCATTATCGCAGAACCCCTTGAAGTAAATACGACACTGACTAGAGCTGAGATTCATACCAAGGTTGGAGATATCTTGGAAGAAGTGGGACTACAACAATATCAGGCTGAACTATACCCTCATGAATTTTCAGGTGGGCAAAGACAAAGGATCGGTGTTGCAAGATCCTTAGCATTAAATCCAAAACTTATTGTGTTGGATGAGCCAGTTTCAGCTTTGGACGTCTCTATCAGAGCCCAAATAATGAACCTGCTAATGGATCTACAAAAGGAACATGGGCTCACTTACCTCTTAATTGCCCACCATTTGGCCACCGTAAGATACATGTGTGACAAAATGGGCGTAATGTACTTGGGTAAATTAGTTGAAGAGGCTTCAACCGATCAATTATTTGATACCCCAACACATCCATATACTCAGGCCTTGATTGGCGCAGCACTTCCGTATCATCCTGATGATCAAAAAGAAGAACTCCTTTTAGAAGGAGAGGTTCCTTCACCAATTAATCCACCATCTTGCTGTAGTTATGCTCCTCTATGCCCAGAACCAGACCCGTTATGTGAAGCGAATGAACTTGTTACCAAGGTCGTAGCTCCCGGCCACCAGACAGCTCACTGTGCTCATTGTGCCGACGAATACGGCTGCTATTGGTTTCCAAGGGAAAGATAATTGATAGACTTTTTTTGCGGTGCAAACAGATAAGTTAATATTTGCACCGCAAACTTTATACTCAAAACTAGAACCACCAACCAGTATTTTCTATTCCTCGCTTGCAATTTTTGTTATGTTGTTCCTTTCCTTGGCATGTGATTCC
>VFFY01000003.1 GCA_009392675.1 SAR202 cluster bacterium
CCTGCCTGGACTCGAACCAGGGACCTCAGTCTTATCAGGACTGCGCTCTAACCGGGCTGAGCTACAGGCCCATTTCTCTGATAATTAGCCATGAAAATGTATCTTTGACATCATTAAGACTCAATAGCTAAATTCAGCTTCAGCTTGGTATTATACATTCCAATTATATCTGTCTGTAGAAGGTTAAGGGTCTCTTTTGAATAATCGGTGCAAATTTTGGGATTGTTTTGAAAACATATCCCCCGTTCACACATTTTGTGGGGATCATTTTGAATGGGTTCAAACAGGTGATATCGATGAATGTCCAATATGTAAAAGGGGTAAATTTACTAAGTACCCATTGTGTACTGATTGTGATAGCAAACCTGCTGAGGTAGTAAATTCTGATCAAACCAAATTGGCCACTATACAACTACTTTCTGCGGTCGATGATGTGATTTTAATGGTTAAGTCAGAGGCTTCTGTTTGGCCAGAGGATAAACAGAAGCAATTAGAACATCTTGAGCAAATGGCAAATCAAGTCCGCGGTGAACTTCAAGCTGGTTAGATTTCTTTAGACAGTACATTTAGGGGATGTATTCCTCTACTATCTCCACTGGAGTGTTTCTCGCCACGATCAATTCCAGAGGTTCTGTCAAACTATCGTTGATAGGTTGGTGGATAGAATTTTGCGGCACATATAGAAAATCACCAGCTTCAATATCCAAGGTTGTCCCCAAGGTGGGCCCAGTCAGAAATCTACCTTTTCCCTTAGAAACATATATCGCTGACTCGCAGTTCACATGGTGATGAGGACTAGAGGCACATCCCGGCGGTACCGTGGCCACTGCGAGGTGTATTCCTTCAGCTCCTACGAGTCCCTGCGATACTCCTGCAAGTCTAGTCATTTGGCCGGATGATATTTCAACTTCCAGATTACCTTTTTTAACAACCTGGCATTCAGTATCGTATTTTGATGTCATGTTTTAAATAAACTCCTACAACAAGTAACTTACACTAAACGTCGATTTTAGCAATTACGGCAGCATTAGCTATCAACGTAAAATCCCCAGACCCTTCCCTTCCTTCGATTTCCATACCACCCTGTATAACCTTCAGCTTTCCTGTTCCATGAGGTAAGACTGCTAAGACTACATCTTCATCTACTTCATCTGGGCGGCTTATAGCAATCGTAACTTCAACTATCATGTTTTTTGAAGTGTCAGGACCGAACAAACCTAACCCCATGATGCTGCTTTGATGCACGGCATTCCAGACAGCGCGTCTAGCCGCCTCGGTGGCGTTTTGACCATGCAAATCTATTCCTGTACCCATTTCAAGTATTAAAGGCTTTAGTGCCATAGTTATTCTCCGATCTAAACTATTTGATGACTTTTGATTCCATGTAATTCTAACCGATTGAACAAATGACGTGGCTTCCAATCAGAGAGAAATACCTCTGGTTTAACAGAATATAAATTTTGACGATAATTTTATGATATCGATTTTTCATTTCCATTGGGACATTCGATCCCCAGACGGAATTACTGGATTTCGTAGCTAAATGTATCCTATAATGAGCCTTTCGCGCGGCAGTAGCTCAGAGGTAGAGCATTTGCTTCCCAAGCAAAGGGTCGAGGGTTCGAATCCCTTCTGCCGCTCCAAAACTGCTTTATCTGAAATTTCCAAAACTATAATAACCGTGTCACAGGGATGCTATGAGTAACTTGAGAATTAGGGACGTTCGCACCATATTTACTGAGCCCGACGATATTCGCCTAGTGATAGTAAAAATTGAGACAAATGAACCAGAAATATACGGGGTCGGATGCGCTACTTTTACTCAAAGGCCTACCGCGGTGCTTGCAGCTGTTGAGGATTACTTAAAACCATTTTTAATAGGTAAAGATCCAGCAGATATAGAAGACATATGGCAATCTTCTTACGTTTCATCCTACTGGCGAAACGGGCCAGTGTTAAATAACGCTTTGAGCGGGGTAGACCAGGCGTTATGGGATATCAAAGGTAAATTAGCTGGAATGCCTGTTTATGATTTGTTGGGAGGTAAAGCTAGGAGCTCAGCTGCAGTTTATGTCCATGCAAATGGTAGTGAATATCAAGAAGTTGAAGATGATGTGCGTATGTTTATGGACGAGGGATTTCATCACATTCGTGTCCAGGTCATTACCCCTGGATATGTTACTTATGGGAACAAAGGCTCCTCTGGTAAAGTGACTTCAAAAAGATACGGCCCAAGATTAGGAACTGACCGAGTGTTTGAACAAATACCCGGTAAACTTCATGCCCACCCAGGGGGAATATTCGAACCCGGTCCCTATATGAAGTCAGCCTTGGGCCTCTTTGACCATATTCGAACCAATATAGGTTGGGATATTGAAATACTTCACGATGTTCACGAACGTATCCCGCCAATCCAAGGGGTAGGTTTTGCTAAGGAAGTTGAACAGTACAAACTTTATTTCCTGGAAGATTTGTTTTCACCTGAAGATAATGATTACTTTAGAATGGTGAGGCAGCAAACCAGCACTCCAATAGCAATGGGAGAACTTTACAACAATCCTCATGAAGTTATTCCTATGGTGAAAGACCGGCTCATCGATTTTTTGCGGATCCACATATCGCAGATCGGCGGGATTACCCCTGCAAGGAAATTAGCGGCTTTGTGCGAAGCTTTTAATGTCCGTACGGCTTGGCATGGTCCAGGTGATACCTCTCCCGTGGGCCATGCCGCTAATCTTATGCTGGATCTAAACACTATTAACTTCGGGATTCAGGAATACGCAATATTTGGAGACAACACCAAGGAGGTGTTTCCCGGATGTCCAGAAGTGAAAGACGGATATATGTGGCCTAACGAATCTCCTGGTCTAGGTATTGATATTAATGAGGGGCTTGCGGCAAAATTCCCTTTCAAGGATAGAGCTTATGGCGGTGCTTGGGATACAGTTCGTAGGGCGGATGGGAGTGTCGTTAAACCTTAACTTTGTGAATGTGAAAAAATGTTGTACTTTTTACTGAAGAGGGGAACTTAAAATGGCTTTAAAAATAGATTTTAATTGTGACATGGGTGAGAGTTTTGGCATGTATAAAATGGGATTTGATGAAGAAGTGATAAAACACATATCTTCGGCCAATATCGCCTGTGGATTTCATGCAGGGGATCCAATGTGGATGCGGAAAACCGTCGAATTGGCAGAATCTCATGGAGTAGGTATAGGGGCGCATCCCAGTTACCCTGATCTGAATGGGTTCGGTAGAAGAAATATGAATGCCACTCCTGAAGAAGTGCGCAATGATGTGGTCTATCAAGCGGGGGCTTTAAAAGCGTTCACATCGGGTCGGAATTTGCAGCATGTAAAACCTCATGGAGCTATGTACAACCAGGCCGTTGGTGATCCTGATTTAGGTAAATCAATATGTGAGGCAGTACTGGAGGTGGATTCTGAAATTATTTTGCTAGCCTTGGCAGGATCAGCCTGGATAGATGTTGCAAAAAATATTGGAATGCGGGTTGCTAGGGAAGTCTTTGCTGATAGAGCAGTGCACAGCGATGGCACTTTGGTTTCTAGATCTCAAG
>VFFY01000004.1 GCA_009392675.1 SAR202 cluster bacterium
CCCACATGTCCAAAATTTGTTGAGTGAATCAGTCAACAATAGCTGATCAAATATAACATTTGTAGGATTCAAGGGTCAAAAAGGTTTCTGAAACTGCTGGTGGGAAAATAGTCTTGCCGAAAATCTTTTAATTGCCGTGCGTATTACCCCAAACCCATTATTTGTACGAGAACCTCTCTATTGCCGACCATTTCACCTTTAATACCATCAAGTTCGACCATAAATATTCGTTGCCACTCGCCTAATGACATCTCTCCGTCGATCACGGGGACCATTTCGCTAGAGCCAAGTACTAAATGCTGGCAATGGGAATGACCATTGGGACATTCATTCTCATGCATGTGTACTGTCCTCACATCGAAATCGTTATGCCTATAAGAAGCCTCTTTTGAAGAAACACTTTCCAACATTAATTTGAAATCTTCGAGCAAAAGCGGCTCATTCTCCTGTATCACAATGGCTGAGGTAGTGTGACGTGAGAATACAAGAAGCATGCCACTGGAAATCCCAGAAGCTTTCAGAAATCCACTCACTTCATCTGTTATATCAATAAATTCAGGCGACGAACTGGAGGATACCTTCAAATAATAAGTAACCGTTTTCATCGTGGCGTGCGAAACGCTCATATATCAACCCACCTCTCAGACTATCAATTCAAATTCATTATTCTAGTCGGAGCAAATATTATAATAGATATCGGGAAACTTCACTCATACTCAGATTCTACTCTAGAAGCCCTTATCTACAAGTCTAAAAGCTCCTATCTACAAGGAAGGATACAAGTGCTTGAAATTCTTCCCGGGAGTTTTTACTGAACCCAATGTTTTGTATGTCTTTACTGACCTCTAATGCGTAATCTTCGACCAGTCCCTGACAATAATGGCCGGCTTTAGTAGCATCTAAGATATCCAAAACGCGGTCTACATGATGATCTTCTATAAATTCCAGTGAGTACAACTCAGATATCTCTTCTTGATATGGTTGGGTTTCCCGGGCATGAATTATAGGAAGAGTGTTTTTCTTTCTGCGTATGTCAGAACCAACAGGCTTTCCAGTAGATGTAGTTTCACCCCAAGTGCCCAAAATATCATCCCTAATTTGAAACATAAACCCTAGCTTAATGCCGATTTCCCGAAAAATATCTGCAACTCTTCCACCCCTCGAACCGATGACAGCCCCTATGTGTACTGAGGACCTGAGTAGTGCTCCGGTTTTATGGGAAATCATTTTCATATACTGATCCACACTTATGCCATCCCCGCCCTCAAAGGATATGTCCATGTATTGGCCTTCGATCATTTCTAAACAAGCCTCTGACACGATCGATGAAGAAACAGTTAGAAGTTTTGAATGGTCTGATGGCATAGTAGACATAGATTTATCAGCCAACACTCTCATCACATTTCCAGCAACTAAGGCTTTGGGAATACCCCATACATTCCAAAGAGTAGGACGGTGGTGTCTTATCTCATCAGAATCTTGTATTTCATCGTGTATCAGAGAAAAATTATGTATTAACTCGAGTGCTACTGCTGCTGGGAGCGCTTTTTCTATGTCGCCCCCCAAGGCATCACAAGTAAAAAGGCATAAAGAGGGCCGTATGCCTTTCCCTTTTTTGGTCTCGAGGGGTGCACCATAGGCATCCGACCAGCCCATGCAATATCTCAACATGTCATACAGGAAGATGCGTCGGTCCGAAATAGCATCTTTTAACGCAAGGTCCAAAACATCTTTATATCTACTAAGAACTAAGGGAAGTTCTGGTTTCAAATGGACATTATCAGCCAATTGTTTCTCTCAGATTATTAATTTTTACGGACCAATTCCCATTGTATTAGTTTCAGGAGAGGTGCATAAAGGGGCTCCGAATTTTAATAGATCATTACAGGGTGTGCTGTTTAGTGAAATTAATACCCAGAAATTATCCAATATAGCCATGTATGACTATACGTTTGTGCGTTTTTTCACTTGCTAGTGAAAAGAGCGGTGTGCTATATTTCGGCATAGAGTTGTAGCGGTCAAGTGGGGACTTTTTAATGTGTTGCAACTACGACCAATCCTCAGAGATAATGGTGTAAATAATGGCTGACGAAATGAACATCTATTTCACACAATACGGTATTATCGCCATATTTGCCGCATTGGCTGTTGCAGTGCCCACTAGCATGCTTCTAATTGGCTGGGCACTATCCCTATTAAAAGTGCGACCCAAGAAACCATCATTTGTGAAAAATAGCATATATGAGTGTGGGTTTGAGACCATTACTGAACGATGGAGCCAATTTAATTTTCGATATTACAGCATAGCCTTGCTATTTGTAATTTTTGATGTTGAAGTGGTTTTCTTATTCCCATGGGCAGCCTCCTTTGGGACCATGTCCGAAGAATTTGGTTTATTCGTTCTCGGAGAAATGACAGTTTTCATCGGTATACTAGTGTTAGGCTGGATCTATGCCTGGAAAAAAGGTTCACTTGAGTGGAGTTGAATGAATACATGATAAACACGAACGATCCAAAACAACCTTTAGAAATTCCTTTACATGATACGACTTGGGATTTAGATAGGAAGGAAGGTAGTTATGTCAATGAACTTAAAGCCACTCATACAGAACCTCTGTCTGAGCCTCTGCTGGAAGTTCCTGACGATTTAGGTCGAAATGTGGCAGTAACCTCAGTAGATGCATTGGTGAATTGGGGCCGTAAATCTGCCGTTTGGCCACTATCTTTTGGCCTTGCGTGCTGCGCTTTTGAAATGATGGCAAGTGCCATGTCTAGATTTGATCTTTCTCGGTTCGGCATGGAA
>VFFY01000005.1 GCA_009392675.1 SAR202 cluster bacterium
ATTTTGGAGATCGATACTATAGGAGATGCCGGCATCCAAGGAATCTGTGGGTCGGGTTTGATTGATTTGTTGGCCGAGCTGAGAAAATCCAATTTGATGACCGAACTCGGAGTTTACTCAAACGGAAATAATGCATACATATTTTCAGAAGATGAAAATATGGCTTTGTACCGATCCGATATTAGTGCCTTGGCTCAGGCAAAATCTGCCAACTATTGTGGGCAATATTTGGCGCTACGACATTTCGGCGCACCGATTAGTGAAATATCCAAACTGTACCTGGCGGGAGGTTTCGCAAACTACATAAATTCATCAAATGCTAGGGACATCGGCTTTATAGCCAATTTCCCCCTAAAAAAGATAGAAAAGGTAGGAAATGCTTCACTCGAAGGAGCGGTGTTAATGCTTAAATCAATCCAAATGAGAATCGAAATAGAAAAGCTAGTATTGGATATAGAGCATTTGGAATTGGAAACTATTCCGGATTTCTTCGAAGTTTTTGTCGAAGGGTGTATGTTTAATCCAATGCCGAGAGATTTAACATCAATTTAATTGCTAAATAACCTTAATGAAAGGGAGAAATAAATGGGTTGGAAAGTCCTTATTACAGATCATGTATGGCCGACAATAGAGCCAGAGAAGGCTGTTTTAGAGGCTGCCGGAGCAGAGGTCATAGTAGCTCCTGATGGGGAGGAAGATACTCTGATTGGGTTAGCTAGAGACGTGGATGCGATCATGACATGTTTTGCAAAAGTCACAGGAAATGTAATTAGAGCCGCAGAAAATTGTGTGTCGATAGGAAGATTTGGAGTTGGTGTTGACAATATAGATGTGGGTACCGCAACCGAACTTGGCATACCCGTGACCTACGTTCCTGACTATTGCGTAGATGAAGTGTCTGACCACGTTTTAGCAATGCTCCACACCTGGAACAGAAAAATAGCCCTATTCGACCGATCAGTAAAATCTGACGGGTGGGGCCATTTGGGCCTAACGATGCGTATCAAAAGACTTAGAGGTAAAACTATTGGCATCGTAGGATTTGGCCGGATCGGACAAGCAGTAGCAGAAAAAGCCTCTGTTTTCGGCTTAAAAATATTGGCATCAGACCCTTTCACGCCTAAAGAAATAGTGGAATCTTCAGGCGGAAAATTAGTAAGTCTGGAGGCACTACTGGAGAATTCGGATTTTGTGTCCCTTCATGCACCATTGACTCCCAACACTGAAAAAATGATTGGGCCAAAAGAATTTGATTTAATGAAAGATGATGCCTTCCTCATCAATGCAGCACGAGGTCCCTTGATCGACGAAGCAGCCTTATATAAGGCCCTATCAGAGGGGCAAATAGGTGGTGCAGGTTTAGATGTCATGGTAGATAACGAACCATCAAGGGATCACCCCTTGTTGCAGTTGGAAAACATACTAATAACGCCTCACACAGCTTTCTTCTCCCAGGAATCCACGCTAGAACTAGAGGAACGAGCAGCAAGCGAAGTCGTCAGGGTATACAGAAATAGCATGCCTGAGAACTTAGTCAACCCTGAAGTATTAGAGCATCCAAACCCCAAAAGATCTTTGGAAAACTAAATTCTAGATCATCGATACGCTCTGACCACCATCAATTACGATACATGAACCAGTAATTAGTCCCGATCGATCGGAGGCAAGATAGGCAACCAAATCTCCAAGTGGTTCAGGCCAGCCAAACCTACCAAGAGGCAAATTTTCCTTTATAAAGTTTTCTACGACTTGCGGTGAATTGTCATTTTGGAAACGTTCCCATGAGCCTCCAGGGTGTTCAATTGAACCAGGGGCTATGGAGTTGACCAGTATTCCATCTTTAGCCAAGGAAATTGCCGAATGTTTAGAAACAGCAATTAATGCTGCTTTTGCCGACATGTAAGATATATTTCCACCGTATTCTCTTCCCCAAATAGAAGCAATATTAATAATCCTGCCCCAACCATTACTTCTCATAGGCGGTATGACATGTTGCATCAACTCAAAGGCTCCGAAAACATTTAAATCAAAGGTGCCTTTAAGATCTTCTAAGGGGGTTCCATTAATATCATCTTTGGATCTGGTGCCACCTGCATTATTTACAAGAATATCTATAGGTCCGAGGGCCTCAACTACGGCGGTATGCAAATCCCCTATCTTCCCAGTATCAGATACATCAGCAACTATACCCACACAGGTTGCTCCAGTGTCCTCAATTTCCTTTACCGTCGCCTCTAATACATTTTTTGTTCTACCACATATCGCAATACTTGCCCCTTCTCTAGCTAAGGACAATGCGCTTTCTCTTCCCAAACCTCTACTACCACCAGTTACCAAAGCAATTTTTCCGGTCAGTCCTAAATCCATATTAATCACCCGCTTTATTGTGTTTTGCATCTAGAAGATACAATTCCCCTAAGTTTAATACATTAATTTCTTGACTACAGGAATGGGCTAACTTAACATTCAATCCTGTTATGCTCCTTGATTTACACACTCACTCAGTTGCATCGGACGATTCCAGAGCAACAGTAGAACAATACATAAAATGGGTTAATGTGCTCCGAAGAAAAGGCAAATCAATAGATGGATTTGTTTTGACAGAGCACAGACAATTCGACCACGATGTGGACTATACTAACTTAGCCTCAGATGACGGAATAGTCATTTTAAAAGGGGCTGAATTAGACACAGACACAGGGCATTTCCTCGTTTACGGAATCTCAGAACAAATTACCGAAAATTTGAATTTCTCAGATGTTAACATGAGTGCACAAAACCTAGTCGATATTTGCGACACTTATGGAGGAATAGCTATTCCAGCTCATCCAGGCCGAGCTGGAATAGGATTTGCTGAATATTTAGATAGTGGTGTAACCGGTTTCGAAACGGTGAAATCTGTCGAACAGCTCAACGGGTCCAACAGGCCAGGGGAAGGAGAAAAAGCAGAATCCCTGATTAAAGCAAAAGGGTATTTAGGAACAGGAGGAAGTGACGCTCACATAGTAAGTGCGATAGGTATCTGCATGACGAATTTTGACAAAGAAATAAAGAATGAATCTGATTTAGTCCAGGAATTAAGAAATGGCCGGTTTACCGCTGTAAGACTTGAATCCTGACCGTAGATTTTGGAGTAGTGAATGACGACAGATGAAGGAATCGTATACGACAGAAGTTTGCTTGGGGTGGAAACACATATTGGAACTTTCGAGCTTACCAGGGAAATGCTATTAGGATTTGCGAAATCAACAGGTGAAACCAATCCAAGATACCTGGGAGACGATAATGGTGCCGGCGATATAGTAGCTCCACCAACAATCTGCAATGTTTTTGTTTCGGGAGTGTCCAGACCTGACATAAACCTTGAGTTTGGGGAAATAGGTTTTTTCGCTGGTCAGTCTATCGAATGTAAAGCAGAAATCCGCCCCGGCGATGTTCTTTCAGCTAGTACCAAACTGGACAACGTTTATGTCAAAACAGGCAGATCTGGAAAAATGGTTTTTGCTGTTTGGGAGACACAATTTAGAAACCAGGATGATGTAACCGTCGCCTTAGTGACAGAATCTTTTGTTAGAAGGAATAAAAATAGATGAAAAAGAATCTGTATTTTGAAGA
>VFFY01000006.1 GCA_009392675.1 SAR202 cluster bacterium
CACAGTTTCCATCTCAACCATCTGGTCACTAAGAGTTCTGAATTATGGCCCCATGTTTGTATATGAGCCTAGGTGCTTGGATAACCCAGCTACCAATGACAACTATAAGGAAAGCTATACCTCCGATAGTGAGTATTCTTGAGGGTTCATACATGTCAGCAAGGACCCCGTTAGCAAAATATGAGAAACTCATGAGCCCGCCTGCGTGAATGAGGTAAATGCTGGTGATTCTTCCTCTGAGATAATCTGGTGATACAGACTGGATCATGATGGTAGCAATAGTCATAAAAGCAGCATGTGATATACCTATAACTACCGTACTTACTAAAGCGAATTGCAAAACGGCAGACACACCCAAAATAATGTTGCCAAAGGAGCTCACCACTGCAGAAACTAGGAACAGCTGCCCTAAAGTACCGTGAGCACGTACGGGGGCCAAGACTATTGATGCAATTAAAGCGCCAAATCCTATCATCATGTGAAGGTACGCGACCCCTTCCCCTCCCGACGCTAATTGGTTATTAGATACGGCTGGTAAAAGAGATTCAAAAGACATGACGAGAGTACAGTGAAACATGACAAGATACATCACACTTCGTAAGACAGGGTGCCTGTAGATGTACCTAAATCCAGAAAAAGTGTTGTAGAGTAACCCTTTTTCTGGGTCAACACGTCCTGTTGAAACCGCTTTAACCTGAGTTACCAAATATGTCCCTGCAGCGTAAGCGATAACACAGGATAGAAATATCCATTTTATATCCGTTAACCCCATAAGAGGAGCGATAAGTCCAGGTCCTATCAGTCGAGTCGCATAGTAACCTGCTGATATCAAAGTGTAGGCGTTAGGTAAATGGTTTGCAGGGACAAGATTGGCAGCCAGCGCCTCTATTGCTCCCATGTGGGTTGCCCGGGCGACCCCGTTCACCACCGCTAAGACGAGAATGTGCCATACCTCAATCGTACCCGTGAATATCAGGGCTGTTAGAGCAATACCGTGAAAAAGGCTTAGGAGGTATGCCAGAATGAGAATATTTCGCCGTGAAAACTTGTCAGTCAACAAGCCCACTACAATTGGAGCAAAAAACCAAGGAATCATAGCCGCAAAAAAAACAGCTCCTACCCAACTACTAGGATTGCTCTCAGCTAGATTAAAAATTAACCATCCTTCTGCAGCGCCGAGAGCCCAAGAAGAAGACTCACCAACAATGTGACCGACCCACATGATCCTGTAATCTTTGTGGCTGAGAGAAGGAAAGAACTTAGATTTTATTTCCATAAATTAATGTCGGGGCAAATTATTAGTAAAGATGCATTTATACACTTGAATAATCCCGTACGATATGCCCGTCTTTCACGACCATGTATAGGTCTTGCAGATTGCTTATGTTTTCTAGCGGATCGCTATTTAGGATGACAAAATCTGCTTTTTTCCCTGGTTCGAGGGTTCCGTTTTCCTCCTCGGCTAAACAAACTTTTGCTGAGGTTAGTGTGGCAGCGGTTAAAGCTTGATGTTCCGTCATTCCACATTTCACTAGCATTTCAGTTTCGAAGAGAGCTCCGTAAGGTAGGTCAAGGTCTGAACCGCAGGCAACCTTTACTCCTGCTTCTATAGCTTTTTTGAAACCAGAAGCATGCATTGCCGCTGCTTCTATTGCTCGTTCTTTGTAGCTTTCGTCGATGGGATGTGCCTTCATCCATTTGAGTTGGAATTCAGAATCCGCGAATTCTTCTCCTCTGTTCATATGGGTGAGACTTAATGTTGGCACATAGTAAGTCTGTGATTTAGAAAGCATGTCAATAGCTTCATCATCAAATTGGTAGCCGTGCTCCAGTGTATGAGCTCCCATAGAAATGGCTTTTTTAATCCCGTCAACGCCTCCGGCATGTGCCACCACTTTATAGCCTCGTTGCTCGCAAATATCGAAAGCGGCTTTAAGTTCATCCTCGAGAGGAAATGTATTTGGCATTTTGTCCCATTTGGGTCCCATCACACCTCCTGTCAGATTAAGTTTTATAAAATCCACTCCATTTTTGATTTGTTCTCTTATGGTGCGGATGTATTCAGTTGGACCGTCGACTTCAATAGCACAGCCACTTTTAAGGAAATGGCCGGCGGTAGTGGTTATGAACCAGCCGCATGTATAAAGATTGGGGCCCACATACCCTCCAGATGCGAATGCCTCTTTCCAGGCTACATCTATAAAATCTTTTTCCCCTACTGCCCTCAGTGATGTAATCCCGAGGTCAAGTGCTCGTCTACAATTGTTGCCAGCTCTAACAGTTCTCTCTGCTGTGGTTTCATCTCTGGCTTCCGAATCAGGTATACCTTTTCCAATGTGGGTGTGAACATCCCATAGACCTGGAACTAAGAATTTATCCCTTAAGTCTAAGATCTGGTAATCAGAATTTTCGGATAAGGTATTTTCTGATACTTCGGCTATTTCACCATTTATCACTGAGATGTGCCCTTTCTTTGGTTCTGGAGAAAGTGCATCTATCAATGTGGCATTAATAAATTTTGATTTAGTGTCTTCCATTCCGAAATGCTTTTCTCCTATTCAGGTAATCAGACTTTAGTTGGTGCCCTAATTCAATCGGACTGTATCACGTATATCAAATGTCTTGCTTTGGCATAAGTTGGATGGATTCC
>VFFY01000007.1 GCA_009392675.1 SAR202 cluster bacterium
ACAACAGCGAGCTAATTATGGCGGAGATTGACGACATCAGAAATATGAATGATCAAGATTTAGTAGAGAATCTTGACTCTAGCCAGAAAGATCTTATGAATTTGAGATTTAGAACTGCAACAATGCAACTTACCGACACCAACGCAGTAAAAAGAGCTCAAAGGAAGATAGCAAAAATAATGACAGTTATCAGAGAAAGGGAGATATCAGAGAGTTCCTTATGAGTAACGATCGCAGAAAAATAAGAGTGGGAAAAATAGTCAGTCAGAAGATGGATAAAACCGTCGTTGTTTCTGTTGAATGGAGTCAGCCTCACCGAATATATAAGAAAAATGTCAAACGTTGGAACAAATTTATGGTTCACGACGAGGAAAACTCTTGCAATCTTGGAGATACGGTTCGGATTGTAGAAACTAGGCCTTTGTCTAAAACCAAAAGGTGGAAAGTGACCGAAATAATACAAAAGGGTGATGTGGCAGAGGTTCAACCGGGAGAGATAACTGTGTCGGGGATGAATGAAGACGACGATAAAGATAGGGAGTAAATGTTGAGGCAACAACGATGATACAAATATATACGAGATTAAAGGTCGCAGACAATTCTGGCGCAAGGGTAATAAGTTGCATAGGCGTGCCAGGCGGGTCTGGAAGAAAATATGCTTGGTTGGGTGATGTAATAGTTGCCTCCGTAAAAGATGCTGCACCTGCATCTGGGGTGAAAAAGGGTGAGGTAGTTAAGGCTGTGGTGGTGAGAACCGCAAAATCTCATCGAAGAAAAGACGGATCACATATTAAATTTGATGAAAACGCAGCCGTGATCATCAATGAAGATAAAATGCCTCGAGGAACTCGTATTTTTGGGCCTGTCGCTCGAGAATTAAGGGATAAAGATTTCATGAGAATTGTGTCTCTTGCCCCGGAGGTCATATAGGAAATGAAGATAAGAAAAAATGACAATGTGTTGGTGATTAAGGGAAAGGATAAAGGCAGGCAAGGGCCGGTCCAGAGTGTATTTCCAGGCAGGGGGAAAGTTTTAGTTGAGGGCATCAATATAGTGAAACGGCACAGAAAAGCTCAAGGCATGAGTGGTGCTGAAATTGTGGAGAAAGAACTTCCGGTAGCCGTTGCTAACGTGATGCTTGTTTGTACCCACTGCCAAAAGCCGGTAAAGGTATCAAACAGAATAATGGGAGACGGTTCGAAAGGAAGAATCTGCAAAAACTGCGAAGAGGTTATTGAATAATGCCAGATGATAATACCAATCAATCTGTCCCCTCGAGTGGTAGAGCACCTCGTCTTTTGCAAAAGATAAGAGATGAGATAGGCCCGGAGATGATGAAGGAATTTGGCTATAGTAGCGTGATGCAGATACCTCGTTTGGACAAGGTGGTTATCAATATTGGGTTAGGGGAAGCCTTACAAAATGCTAAGGCTATCGAAAGTGTAACGGCTGATCTGAGCCGTATTACAGGTCAGAGGCCTGTGACCACGAAGGCTAAGAAATCCATAGCAGGATTCAAGATAAGAGAAGGAATGCCGATAGGTGCCATGGTGACTATAAGAGGCAGAAGAATGTACGAATTTACCGACAGGCTTTTGAATGCATCATTGCCAAGAATCAGGGACTTCCAAGGTCTTTCAAGGAACTCTTTCGATGGTAGGGGAAACTATTCAATTGGTATAAGGGAACACACCATATTTCCGGAAATTGATTATAACTCCATCGATAGGATACGGGGTATGCAAATTGTGATAGTTACATCTGCAGTAAATGATCAAGAAGGTATGCGATTCTTAGAATTGGCGGGTATGCCTTTTATAAGAAACTAAGTAATCGAATAAAATTAGGATTAATAATTTTCTAAGGATATAAAAGTGGCAAAGAAATCATCTGTTGCAAGAAATGAGAAGAGACGAAGGCTAGTGGAAAAATATGCTGAAAAAAGGCAACAACTTCAGGACGTTATAAAGGATGCCAATTCATCTTCTGAGGCGCGTGCGGAGGCTAGAACAGAGATGTCAAAATTGCCTAGGAATGCTAACCCCGTAAGAATAAGAAATCGGTGCCAGGTAACTGGCAGGCCTCATGGTTATATCAGATATTTTGGGTTGTCTCGTATAGCCTTTCGCGAGATGGCACACGCAGGTGAATTACCTGGTGTAAAAAAGGCAAGTTGGTAGGTAAAATAATATGTCAGTAACAGATCCGATAGCAGATATGCTCACAAGAATTCGAAACGCAGTCATGGTTGGCCATGAATCTGTCAATGTACCAGTCTCTAACATAAAGGTAGAGATAGCCCAAATATTGGAAAAAGAAGGGTTTTTGGAAGGGTATGAGATACAGAATGAGGGTCAAATTGATGCAAATATACAATTGAACCTCCATTATTGGCAAAAAGGAGAACCTGCAATAACGGGATTAAAGCGAATCAGCAAGCCAGGTCTTCGCATATACTCCAAAAATAACGAATTGCCGATTGTATATGGCAATAGAGGAATTGCTGTGATCTCAACAAATAAAGGTGTTATGACTGGGATAGAGGCAAAACGGGGCGGGGTAGGTGGTGAGGTTTTATTCTACGTCTGGTAGGGAGAATTTTTATGTCGAGAATTGGAAACCAATTAATACAAATACCATCGGGCGTCGATGTAACTATCGATGGAACAGAAGTCACAGTAAAAGGTCCCAAGGGTAGCTTGAGCCGAAATTTTCACCAGGATATGATGATTAGCCGAGATGGAGACATGGTCAAAGTCACTAGACCTAGTGACGAAAGCGAACATAAAGCTTTTCATGGACTGACCAGAAGCCTGTTATCCAATATGGTAGAGGGAGTTAGTGAGGGTTTTACTAAAGACTTGGAATTAGTAGGTGTCGGATACAGGGTGCAACAAAAGGGAAAAGGAATAACTTTGAGTGTGATGTTGAGCCATTCAGTGGAAATACAACCTGATTCGGGTGCTGAATTAGAAGTGGACGGAAACACGCATATAAAAGTGTCAGGTATTGATAAACAGGTTGTAGGTCAATTGGCATCTCAGATTCGTAAGGTAAGACCACCAAACGTATATACAGGTAAGGGTATCAGGTATGCTGGCGAGGTGGTGAAGCTGAAACCTGGGAAAAGTGCAAGGAGGGCCTAAATTATGTCAGCTTTAAATGGAAAAATGAGAAGGGTGATCCGTCACAAAAGGCTAAGGTCTAAGATATCAGGCACCGCCGCGAGACCGCGTCTAGCAGTTTATAGGAGTATTTCACACATATATGCCCAGTTGATTGATGATGTGGAAGGAAGCACTATTGCAGCAGCCTCCTCTCTAGAGAATGAATTGAAGGATAAAGATAAAGACTCCGGAAAGATATCAATCTCGAAAGTGGTTGGAGAGTCAATTGGCAGGAGAGCGGCTGAAAAAGGAATAAGTGAAATAGTATTCGACCGAGGTGGATATAAATACCACGGAAGAATCAAAGCAGTTGCTGAAGGGGCTAGGGAAGCGGGGTTAAAATTTTAGCGGGGTATATTAATAATGTATGCCCAGATTTAGGTGTTAAATAGATGCAGGAAAAACAGGACCGAAGAAGAAACAAAGATCGAGAAGAAGAGTCTCCGATAACAGAACGTACTGTTCGCATTAATAGGGTCTCGAAGGTGGTGAAAGGAGGACGACATCTTAGTTTCAGTGCCCTCGTAGTGGTTGGCGATGGGGAAGGGCGAGTTGGTATAGGTATGGGAAAAGCTTCCGCTGTGCCAGATGCCATCACCAAAGGTTCTGCATATGCACAAAAAAACATGGTTGTTATCCCATTGAAGGGAGATACTATCGCTCATGATGTTTCAGCTAAATTTGGCGGTAGTATGGTAATGCTGAAGCCAGCTCCTCCTGGTACAGGGGTGATAGCGGGAGAGTCAGTCAGGGCAGTTGTTGAATTGGTGGGGGTGAAGGATATTGTTACTAAAGTGAGGCGAAGCACCAATCCAACTAATGTTGTAAAAGCAACCCTCAAAGGGCTTCAAATGCTAAGGGACCCCGAAGTTGAGATTTCTCGGAGGCGGGAATACGCACAGCGGACCGCACTTGCAAAGAATGAAAAACTTTCACAGGATTCATCAGATTAAGGTATCGCAAAATGGCAAAAATTTCGGTTACATGGAAAAAAAGCACCATCGGTTATTCTCAAAGGCAAAGAAGAATAATAGAGAGTTTGGGACTTAGAAAACTAAACCATACAGTGGTACATGAATCATCCCCTTCTATTATGGGGATGCTAAATAAAGTAGGGCATTTGGTTGAGGTTAAAGAGGGCGAATAATAGGGACTGATAATTTAGGTATTAAGATATGACTATGCAAAATCACACAATAAAATCCTCAGGAGCTAAATCTGGGAAGCGAAAACGGGTTGGTCGAGGAGATGGTAGCGGAAATGGTAGTTTTTCTGGTAAGGGGATGAAAGGCCAGAAATCCAGAAGCGGCGGGGGTGTTAGACCAGGGTTCGAGGGTGGACAACTGCCTTTGATCAAAAGAATGCCGTCATTGAGAGGCTTCACAAACATTTTTAAAACGAAATATCATCTAGTAAACATCGATAGTATCTCTCGTGTGTACCCGGACGGAGGGGAAGTATCCCCGCAAGGATTGGTTCAAAGTGGAGTTATCAAAGATGATAAATTACCCGTAAAAATTTTGGGTAGGGGCGAAATAACGGTAAATTTGAAGATCTCTGCTCATAAATTCACAAAACCTGCTAAGAACAAAATTGAGATGGCAGGTGGGACAGTACAGGTAATAGACTAGATGGTTCGGCAATCTCAATCGTCTCGATCTGAACAATTATCCCGACCGCAATTAATCCAGTCGATGCTGGATGCAATGAAGGTTCCAGATTTACGGTACAAAATCCTTTTCACCTTTGCGATGCTCTTGATTTTTAGATTTGTTGCTCACGTCCCGGTACCCGGTGTTGACACTCAAGCTTTATCCCAAGCATTTCGTGATCAAGCCCTTCTAGGGTTCCTGGATTTATTCAGTGGTGGTGCTTTATCTAATTTAAGCGTGGCTGCTCTAGGTGTTTACCCATATATCACAGCTTCGATCGTTATGCAGATACTCACGCCAGTTATGCCTGGCCTAAAAGAATTATCTCAAGAAGGGGAGTTTGGGCGCCAAAAAATCAACCAATATACTCATTATTTGACAGTTCCGATCGCTTTTATGCAAGGTTGGGGGCAATTAACCCTTCTCAGATCTTCTGGAGTGCTTCCCGGAGTCGATTTTGGTCTAAATTTGCATACCTTTGCCATGATGTTGTCACTTGTTGCAGGTACCATGTTTTTGGTGTGGCTGGGCGAGCTAATAACTGAGAGAGGTCTTGGTAACGGGGTCTCCCTAATCATATTCGGTGGCATCGTTGCAAGCCTGCCACAAATGCTGGGAAGAGGATTTCTAGAAAATGACTATGTATCTACACTAATTACGCTTGGAGTAATTGGGTTTGCATTGATTTATATAATCGTTTTTTTTAACGAGGCACAACGTCGGGTGCCAGTGCAGTATGGCAGAAGTGTCTTCCGTGGAGGACGAATGCAGCGCCAGAGCGGGTCTTCTTTTTTGCCTATCAGAGTGAATACGGCAGGTATGATCCCGTTGATTTTTGCTTTTTCAATAATAATCTTGCCAGGGACGATTGCTAGCTACTTTAACGATCCATTGAGCGACGGGTTTTTAAATTCGATCGCTTCTTTTTTTGCAAGTACTTTGGATCCATCAAACCTTCCCTACTGGATAGCTGTTTTTATATTGGTAGTAATGTTTACTTTTTTCTATACCCTGGTAATTTTCCAACAGCAGAATCTTGCTGAAACTTTACAAAGAAACGGAGGATTTATACCTGGGATACGCCCGGGATTGCCAACTCAAGAGTATTTAAATAGGGTGATAATTAGAATCACTTGGGGAGGAGCTTTTTTTCTCGGTGGCATCGCAATAGTCCCATACTTTGTCTCTGAGCTAACTGGAATTCAAGCCTTAACCTTAAGTAGTACTAGTTTGCTAATTATGGTTGGAGTGGCCTTGGATACTATGCGGCAGTTGGAATCTCAGTTACTGATGCGTAACTATGAAGGATTTTTATAAGATCCACATGTATCAGTGCAAAGGTGAGTGGGTATGAAAATAATCCTTATGGGCCCCCCCGGTTCGGGTAAAGGCACTCAGGCTTCCTTTGTAGCTTCTCTTGTGCAGGTCAATAGTATGTCGTCTGGAGATCTGTTTAGGGAGAATCTAGCCAATGACACCGAGTTAGGAAAATTGGCCAAAACCTATATGGATCAAGGCAAATATGTACCGGACGATGTGACCATAAATATGGTGATGTCATGGATAGAAGATTCTGAAAATAACGGAGGATTTATCTTAGATGGATTTCCTCGAACACTGTCGCAGGCACAGGCATTAGATGATCGTCTGAATGGGGTAGGTGGAATTGATAAAGTAATATTATTCAATGTGCCGGAATTGGAGTTGATAAAGAGGTTGTCTGGAAGAATACTGTGTAGAAAATGCCAAACTCCATATCACAAAGAGTTCTCCCCTCCCACAAATGATGGTGCGTGCGATAAATGTGGTGGTGATTTGTTCCAGCGAGATGATGATTCAGAGGTTGTTGTGAAGGAGCGGTTGAAGGTATATAGACAAGAAACGGACCCAGTTGTTGAAAGATATAGAGGCATTGGTAATATACTCGAAATAGATGGGTCTCTCCCAATACGCGTGGTTGAAAAATCTCTAAGGACGGCTTTGGGATGATTACTCTGGCGAGTTCATTGTATAATAGTGTTTCAGCTTTTTTGCTGACGGGTGTAGTAATTTAGTTTATGACGCCCAGGAATGACAACACCAAAGGGATAAATGTGAAGTCCCCTCGAGAGATTAGTTTGATGAGGGAGGCAGGGCGCATTATAGCTGAAGCCAAATCAGCAGTGAAAGATGCTTTGGCGCCAGGGGTAACTAGTACAGAGATGGACGCTTTAGCGGAGGAGATAATAAAAAAAAGGGGAGCTATTCCTTCATTTAAAGGATATCAACCATCCCCTCATATGCCGCCTTTTCCAGCTACGATTTGTTTCTCCTTTAACGAAGAAATTGTGCATGGCATTCCCAGTGATCGTAAGATGCAAGACGGCGATATAGTCAGTGTAGATTTTGGAGCCATAGTGGAAGGATACCATGGGGATAGCGCATTCACTGCAGGGGTAGGGCTAGTGACAGACACAGCCCAGAAACTGATTGATGTGACCGCGGAATCTTTATTTGCAGGTATAGCAAAAGCCACGCCTGGGAGCCGGCTTACTGACATATCCAATGCGATACAGGTTTATGCAGAAGCTGAAGGATTTTCAGTTGTGAGGGAATATGTGGGACATGGAATAGGTAGAGCCCTTCATGAAGAACCACAAATTCCTAACTATGGAAGTCCTGGTAGAGGACCTTTACTGAAAGAAGGTATGGTATTTGCAATTGAACCGATGCTTAATATAGGCACATGGAAAACTAAAATTATGCCAGACGGCTGGACTGTGGTAACTGAGGATGGGAAATTATCTGCCCATTCAGAACATACTGTGGCAATAACTTCCGAAGGTCCTGAGGTTCTGACATAAAAAGGGCAGTAAGACTAACGATAGGGGTTTTATGACAAAGAAGGAGAAAGAGTCAATAGAAGTAGAAGGTACCGTGCTAGAAGCACTGCCTAATGCTTCCTTTAAAGTCGAACTTGCCAATGGGCACGAAGTACTAGCCTATATATCAGGGAAGTTGAGGGTTAATTACATTCGGGTTTTGCCTGGCGATAGAGTACTGGTGGACCTATCTCCATATGATCTAACAAGGGGCAGGATCACATATAGATTTAGATAGTTTATTAATGTATCTGAGAAAAGCGATAGTAATACGAAATGGAGTAAGTTATGAAGGTTAGCGCTTCCGTGAAAGTTAGGTGCGCTAAGTGCCGGGTTATTCGTCGTAAAGGTAGGGTAAGGATTATCTGCGAAAACCCCAAGCATAAGCAAAGACAAGGATAAGGGTGACTGATGGCTATAGTAGCAGGAGTAAACATACCAGACGCGAAACGGGTTGAGACTGCATTGACCAGTATCTATGGGATTGGCCCAGCCGTGGCATTGGATGTAGTCAACCAGGCAGGGATCATTGACAACCCTCGAGTAAAAGATTTGTCGGATGAAGACTTGAATCGAATCAGGGAAATCATAGATAAGGGAAGTTTGGTGGAAGGAGATCTGAGAAGAGAGGTCAATCAAAATATACGAAGGTTGATTGACATTGGGTGCTATCGAGGAACACGTCATAGGCGAGGGCTACCTGCAAGAGGTCAAAGGACCAAAACTAATGCCAGGGCTAAAAGAGGCCGAAAAATGGCTGTTTCAAGGAAACATTCTACAACCAGATAAACGAAATTTCTTAATGGCATTGGTAACCTAAGGAGTTAAATAATGGCTAGACGGCCGAGGACAAGAAAAAGGGATAGAGGACCTGTACCTTTGGGTAGAGCGTACATTCAGTCTACCTTCAATAATACGATAGTAACTCTGACCGACCCCACTGGTAACACGGTTGCCTGGGGAAGTGCAGGAACAGCAGGGTTTCGAGGCTCTCGTAAATCGACAGCTTTTGCTGCTCAAAGAGCCGGAGAAGATGCAGCAAAGAAGGCCATGGACGAAGGAGTAAGGCAGGTAGATGTTTTTGTAAGGGGACCAGGGGCTGGAAGAGAGGCTGCGATTAGAGCCATACAGGGGGCCGGTATAGTTGTTAGTAGTATAAAAGATGTTACTCCCATACCGCATAACGGATGTCGTCCTCCGAAGAGAAGAAGGGTTTAGAAAATATTTTCTACTTACTAAACATGAAACTAGCAGAAAAAAATAGAGTGTAAATATATGGCGAGATACACAGGACCGGTTCAAAAAAAACTCAGATCCTTGGGACTAGATAATTTTGGAGCCTATAAAGTCAGAAAAGAAAACAAATCTAACCAAGGATTTACACGCCGAAGACGTGTTTCTGCGTACGGATTGCAGTTGAAAGAAAAGCAGAAGGCTAGATTTTTATATGGAATCATGGAAAAACAATTCAAGAATTACTATGAAAAAGCTTTAGATATGGACGGAATAACTGGCGATAACCTCATGGTGTTACTTGAGAAACGTCTAGATAATGCTTTGTATAGGACCGGCATGTTCTTTTCAAGAAAGCAATCAAGACAAGCTGTCAACCATGGTCATTTCATGGTAAATGGATCTAAAGTAGATATTCCTTCGTATCAGGTAGGGCAAGGAGACGAAATTTCGTGGGGGCCCAAAGGGCAGAAAACGGAACTGTTCGAGATAGCAAAAAGTAATTGCAAATCTATCCAGAGTCCTCATTGGATTAATCTGGATCAAGATAAAATGACTGCCTCAATAGTCACTGAGCCAGGTGCAGAGGATGGCGAAATAGTCGTTGATACAGTTCAGATTGTGGAATATTACTCAAAGTAAATGCAGGAGGCTATTTAAATGGTAACGGATTTTACTGCTATGTCTATCTTGGATGCTCCTGAAGAGGAAGAGAAGCCCATTGTCGCCAATCCACGTATATCGGTGGCGGAAGCATCTGAAACGTATGGGAAGTTTGTAATTGGTCCTTTAGACCCTGGCTACGGTGTAACTTTAGGGAATCCATTAAGGAGAGTTTTATACAATTCTTTATCTGGCTCCGCTATTACATGGGTAAAAATCGAGGGCACTCTGCATGAGTATTCAAACATTGATAACGTTAAGGAAGAGGTTTCAGAGATATTGCTCAATGTAAAGGATTTGAGGATACGGACCGAATCAGAAGCTGTGGGACAACTTAGATTAGTGACCAGAGGAGAAGGGAAAATTACTGCGGGGGATATTACGTCTTCTTCAGAAATTACTGTAGTAAATACCGATCAGCATATTGCCACATTAGACTCTGCCGACGCGGAACTTGATATGGTTTTGAATGTTGAATATGGAAAAGGCTATAAGGTAGCCGACAGCACCGAAGGACATCCCATAGGGGTAATTCCCATAGATGCTGTATTTACGCCGGTTAGAAAGGTTAATTACACTATAAATCAGACTAGAGTAGGCCAGAGGACAGACTTCGAAGAACTTCACCTTGAGGTATGGACAGATGGGTCAAAATATCCGGTGGAAGCAGTTATAGAGGCTGCCAATATATTGGTGAACCAATTTTTCCTTTTCACCAAGGCGGAGGACGCACAAGAAGGCTCCGATGGGGTATCAATGGATATACCGGCAGAGCATTACAACATGACAGTGGAGGAGTTAGAACTCTCATCCAGAACTTTGAACTGCCTTAAGCGTGCGGCCCTTAATAAAGTCGGCGAAGTGATGGAAAAGTCAAAGAGTGAATTGTTGGATATAAGGAATTTCGGAGAAAAATCGTACAGGGAACTTTATGACAGGTTTAGAGAGCTAGAAATACTTCCAGAACATCTAGATCCAGAATTGAATGCTAAGCAGGAAGAACAAATCGCAGAACACAATCCTGAAATCGAAGTTGATGAAGGATAAGAATAGGAGATATTCATCGTGAGACATCAGCTTTCAGGAAGAAAATTAGGTAGACCCACTGGACATAGGCTTCTCATGCTTAGGACTATGGCGACTGATCTGTTACGAAATGAGAGGATGGAAACCACAGATTCCAAGGCTAAAGAAGTCAGAAAGATGGCTGAGAAAATTATAACCTTGGGTAAGAAAGGTAGTCTACATCATAGGAGACAAGCGGCAGGCTTGCTCACAGATGAATCAGTTGTAAAAAAAGTATTTGATGAGCTTGGGGATCGCTATCAAGATCGGAATGGTGGTTATACCAGAATAACTAAGCTGGGCCCGAGGAAAGGGGACGCATCTGAAATGGCTATTTTAGAGCTGGTTGAATAGATACAAGAATTTCTAAGTAACATGAGATTGGCGCTCACAATTGAGTATCAAGGAACCAGATACCATGGATTCCAATATCAAACTAACGCAAACAGTGTACAGGAGGAATTAGAGAACTCAATAGAACGGCTCACTGGTAGAAAAACAAGAATTACCGCCGCCGGTAGAACAGATGCGGGAGTTCATGCTAGAAACCAAGTGGCAACATTCGACACAAGCTCCGGTTTGGAAACAAACCGGATAGCCAGAGGAATGAATCATTATCTTCCAGAGGACATTGTTGTTAAAAAGGTTGTTCAAGTGGGAAAGAGTTTTGATCCTAGGAGAGACGCGAAATCAAGGATTTACAGATATTCGATTCTTAATTCGAAGTTTCAATCCCCTTTGAAGAGATTGTATACACATTGTGTCATTGGCAATCTCGATAGAGATCTCATGTGTGAGGGTGCTGTATTGTTCCTCGGAGAACATGATTTTAGTAAATTTGCCGGTAAGGTGGAAAATAACAAAACTACTGTCAGAATGATTTATCGATCTGAATGGATTTATGAGCCTGAAATGCTCACTTATGAGGTTGAAGGAAATGCCTTTCTTCCTCATCAGGTAAGGCGTATGGTGGGGAGTTTGGTGGATTTGGGTAGGGGAAACCTAAAATTGCAGGAGGTCCAGGATCTAATTAACGGTGAAGGTTCTGCTAGGAGCAATGCGATGCCTGCAAAAGGTTTGTGTCTTGAAAAAATAATTTATGAGAA
>VFFY01000008.1 GCA_009392675.1 SAR202 cluster bacterium
CGAGAAAGGAGAGTTTCGTAGGCCATCTTCGGTAGCCGTTGATGGACATGGGGATATATACGTTTCTGACTGGCAAAATGACCGAGTGCAGCTTTTTAATAAGGATGAGAGATACATACAAAGTTTCCATGGAAACGCTTCACTTTCTAGGTCTGGGAAACAATATATTTTGAGTAACCTGGTTACCCTAAGGCTGCGTGCCGAGGGTGATTTTGAGAAGACCCAGAGATTGAACGCCCCTATGACAGTGAAAGTGGATGATCAATTCAGATTGTTCATAACGGATTTTGGAAATCACAGGATTCAAATTTACCAGAAAGACGTGGTTGAGTTATCTGAAACGGAAATAGCTCCTAAAATGAGAAACCCCATCCTATTTACTACCTAGTTGCTGCCATCGAGCTTAAATTTCCCTTTTACTACGTACATAATTAACGTAGTCCAAAACGGACTGCCATTCTTCATCTGTTAGGTCTGCTAAGGCTCTAATTCGTATTGAATCGTCAGCATTAACTGGCTGATTAAATATACTTCGATCGATGTATTTGGCGAGTAGTGCCAGCCTGTTATATGGAAGTCCTAAAGTCGCGGAAATGTTTCGTAAAGTTTTCACGGAAGGTTGAATTTTGCCCCCCTCCAAATGTGCTACATATGCATTACTCATTCCTAACATTCTGGAGAATTCCCTTTGGGACAGCTTTTTTTCTAGCCGTATTTCTTTCACCAAATTGGCTAGCCTATAATACTGTCTATCTTGGTCTGGAATATGGTCTGGATTAGTCATATTAAGCATTCCTATACCCGTATCATAACTGGGGTAATAGGTTTTGTGGAACAGGGTTCAGGTAAATGAAAATTAATTAATGGTATTAATTACAAATCAAAATGTTTTAGATGTAATGTTCGGAAAAGATTTGACAATATAGAACAAAAAGGCTATTATGGTATTACATTTTAATAGCCGCTCCTCCAGATTATCAAAGCGGCAGAGGGTATCCCCTAGTTTTGGTTTTTTTAACCGGCTGGGGGATTTTCATTTTGTCTTGGCGAATTAGGCTTTCAATTTATGAACCATTTCCATATTTAGAGAGACTCCAAGTCCTGGGCCATTGGGAACTTCCAGAAATCCGTTTGTTATTTGCAAGGGTTCAGACAATATAGGGTGTTCGTCTCTGATTGAAACTGATTCAATGTTATATTCTTGAGCGTAAGGAGCGCCTGGGGTTGCTGCCACAAAATGGGCGTGGGCAACAGTGCTGATGGTTGGTTGAGTATTATGGCAGGTTATAGGAATTCCAAGAGATTCTGCTAAATTAGCTATTTTCATTAAGGTTGTGAAGCCAGGTGTTTTAACAATATCTGGTTGGACGATATCTATTTTTCCCCTCATCATTAGTTCCTTGTATTCATACAGGCTGTATATCATTTCTCCCGAGGCAATGGGAATATCAAGTGCGTCGGCCACCTTAGCGAGGCCGGGCAGATCGTAATGAGGTCTGGGTTCTTCAAAGTGGAACACTCCCAATTCTTCAAGTTGCTTACCTATTTCGATTGCATGATGCACGGAGTAGGCCCCATTCACGTCGACTAATATGTCAATTTCGTCACCCACTGCCTTTCTTACCTCAGTCACGGTGGCTATTGTCTGATCCGCCGAGTCATCAATTCCGCCGGGAACCGCACTGTGTAATTTATAGCCTGTATAACCTTTCTCCACAAAGGATAGGGCTTTTTTTGCTTCTTGAAGTGGTGTAAGGTTTCGAGCCATCGAACTAGCGTATACAGGTACCTTTTCCCTCACCTTTCCTCCAAGCAGTTGGTAAATGGGTAAGTTGAGGATTTTCCCTTTAAGGTCCCACATTGCAATATCCAAACCGGCAATCCCGATCCAAACGGCTCCACCTATTTCCAAAGCCTGACCTGCTGCTGCCATATCCCTAAATCTGGCTTCCGTGTCGATCGGGTCTTTACCTAGGATAGAAGGCGCGAGTAGCTCCTCCACTACGGTCTTGGTTACTAATGGTTGCCGTCTGAAGCATTCCCCAATGCCAGTGATACCTTCGTCTGTGTGTATGAAAACAAAAGGGTGAAGTCCTTCTAATACGACATACTCAATTGAGCTAATTTTCATTTGTATGACCCTAATTTGATTGTTTCTATCCCACTATTTTCGCTGTTCTGAGAGTCACAATATTCTCTTCCAAGAATCCGAGTTCTCGCAGTACTTGATCTGTATGTTCTCCATGATCTGGGGCCGGTAAATCTAGCTTCCCTGGGGTTCGTGAAAATCTAAAGGGGAGTCCTTGTAGTTTTATACGCCCTAAATTGTAGGAATCATTTTCGGTAATGAGACCCAGTGAATGTGCTTGAGGATCATCATGAATTACCCGAAGGCTCTTATTTACAGCGCATTTCACCCCTGATTTCCGGAAAATGTCTATCCATACCGTTACTTGAGAACTTATAAATAATGATTCCAGTTTCTGATTGAGAACGGCTTGATTCTCAGCTCGAGACTCTTTGTTGTGGTTAGCTAAATCCGACATTCCTACCGCATGGCACATCTTGTTCCATTCGATATCTTCTTTACAGGAAAGGAAGAACCACCCATCCTCGGCTTTATAAAGCCTATAGTCGACAGACTGACCTACCGATGCTAGCCTGGGTTTTGTTGGCTTATTCGGATAATTGAAATATTCTGCTGCTTGGTACGCGAAGGCAGCGTTCACCAAAGATATTTCAACATGCTGACCTTCGTTATGGCGGGATCGATAATACAAAGCCGACACGATTCCATATGCTGATAATATTGCTGATGAGTAGTCAGAGGCGGCAATTCTTAAAAAGACAGGATCCCCAGAGCCTCCTTGGTCTTTCATTGCACCCCCTTCGGCCTGAATAAGAGGATCGAAGGCAGGATATTCACTGAATGGACCAGTGAGACCATAACCATTTACCGTTGAGTAAATAATTTCAGGATTTACCTTACAAAGGCTCTTGTAATCAACACCCAAATTTGCAGCTATCCCTGCTCTGTAGTTTTCCGTAACAACATCAGCTTCCCTGACTAACTGATGAAATATATCTAATCCTTTAGGGTCTTTTAGGTTTAGAATCATTCCCCTTTTACCTTGATTCCACCCTTGAAATGCGGCCCCATTTTGTCTGAATCCATCTCCGGCGAAGGATTCTATTTTCAATACATCCGCTCCAAGGTCTGCCAATAGAGTCGTGCCATAGGCTCCGGCTATATACCCGGTAAGATCTACGACCTTTATTCCATCTAAAGGATGCTGGCTCATTTTCCCTAGAGGAATCGGCTCTTTGGGGATGCAAGTAGCGAACAAAGAATTATCTTCTCCTGGATACCTTGCTGCCTCAGGTTTTGGAGACTTCGAAAGAGAGAATTTCAAAGGAGGTGAAACCTGTGTTGTTAATCCCAATTCAGGGTCTTCTATTTTTTGTAGCATTTCGTTGTGGATGACTTGTGGGTGCTGGGAAAACCATTCCCGAGTCTCGGCTGGGGCGCACGGCACATCGTTTTCCCTGAGAATATATAACCAATGGTCTCTGGAATTGGAAGCGAAAATTGGCTCTAATACCTCCGCTAAAGCCGACCAGTGCTCCGAAGGAATGTTCCAAGGTGCTTCCAAAAAACGAGCATCTTCCAACAAATCAAAGCATTCTAGGGCCATGCATAACTTATTCCAAAAAACATTATTTCCGCATGCCACAAAGATCCAATCATCTACACATTTATATAAACGATATACCGGTAATCCAGTGGATGGCCCTGGGCCCCTGCGCCTTGCTGGAGTAATTACTTTTTCACCGTCTATGAAACCTGTGGCTTGCATCGCTGTTGACCCGGCATATAAAGGAACTTCGATTTTCTGACCTAATCCGCTGGTTTCCCTTTCAAATAATGCCGCTGATACTGCAAGAGACGCCGTGAAGGCTGTTCCGTAGGTAGGAAATGGGAGTTGGACGTATAGTGGAGTCCCAGTCTCCCCACCTTGCCCTTCATGTATACCTGTATATGCGCCAATAGTACCTTCATCTCCTGGAATATCAGCCATAGGACCAACATCTCCGTAAGGAGGTATCGAACAATGCAAGATTGACGGATTAATTTTGGAAAGATTCTCGTAATCAAGAAAAGTAGATTTGGCTTCAGACAGGAGCCAAGTAGTAACAATAACATCAGAAGATTTAATTAGGGAGTGGAGATTCTGCATTTCCTTATCAGAGGAAAGATCCAAGCAGATACTTTTTTTACCTCGATTATAGAATCTATAATTCGGATCAGAACGTAATGGGTCTCCGCCAAGGGGCTCTATTTTAATTACTTCTGCTCCCATGTCACCCATCAAAAGAGACGTATACATTCCGGGAATATCCCGGCTGAAATCTAAGATCCTTATGTCGGAAAAAGTGCCTGCCACTATCTATATTAGTCTCCTATGTAATTACTTGAATTTAGCTTTCATTACCCTAACTTCATCAAGCATACTTTGCTCTGTGATAGAGGTAGGTAGGTTTGTGGAATTTTTAAGCATTTTTTCACGTCGATCAAGAAAATCCAATGCGTGATCCTTGCACCTCAACTGGTTGTCCATTAAGAGTATTAACGGAGTTTTGATATTTTTCTCTATTCTTGTGACGTTATCTTTGTCACAGTCTGTGCATAATTCTTCTCTCATTTTAATTCCACTTTGATTTCTACAAGAAGATTTTCCCCAGCTACGTACCATATCAAATTAAACCTCATGATGGGCACATCGCCCTAGGGTAAATATTTCGATATGATGCGTATTACATGTATTACCCATGTTAAGTATTGCTAATCTTCAAGGAGATATTAATATGGCAACAACCTCCAAAGGTCAAATCCCCATGGTAGTTCACGGTACTGAGCCTGCGACAGGAACCGCCCAGACCCCTGGTATGGAACGCAAACCAGCCATTCATAAAGCTTCAGTGGGCGCGAGTAAAATATGGTTCGGTACAGTAACCTGCGCTCCCAATCAAAAAGGGCCACCTCACCACCACGGTGAGGCAGAAACTGCTGCCTACGTTATATCTGGGCATATCCGAGTTTACTACGGTGAAGATTTTAAAGAGTATGTTGAAGCTGGGCCTGGAGATTATCTCTTCGTACCTTCGAACACGTGGCATATTGAAGAAAATCCCTACGACTCTCCATCCGAACAATTTCTAACACGTGGTC
>VFFY01000009.1 GCA_009392675.1 SAR202 cluster bacterium
GAAGGAGGAGGATCCGGATCAATGACGACAATTGGAATTGTAGGATGTGGGGCGATAGGTCAGGCACTTCTCAAAGCTTCGGAGGCCGGGTCTCTTACACTCCCCATAACGGGCATCGCTAGTAGGACAGAGGAATCTGCCCGTGCCTTTCTTGCTACTCTCAATGATCCTCCCGAATACTGTTCACAGACTGAGCTTATAGCCAAATCAGACCTTATTGTCGAGGCTGCAGGCGGCGATGTTATACCTGAACTTGCCTGTGCGGCTTTTCAATCGGGTAAGGACCTTATGGCTATAAGCATTGGGGCCTTAGTAGCACATCCAGAGATACTGGACATGGCTAGGGAGCTGTGTTGCAAAATTTATGCCCCTTCGGGAGCGATAGCCGGGTTGGACGGTATCAAGTCCGCATCGTCGGGGAGAATAGACAGTGTGATAATGACCACGCGAAAACCGCTGGAGGCATTAGACGGTTCTCCTTACCTGATGGAGAGAGGTATATCAGTTTTGGGATTGATTGAAGAACAGGAAATTTTCTCGGGTACGGTAAGAGAGGCTTGCGTCGGATTTCCAGCCAACGTTAATGTTTCAGCTGCTGTTAGCTTTGCCGGAATTGGTCCCGATAGGACTCAAATTCGCATAATAGCTGTTCCTGGGTTGGACAGAAATTGTCATGACATAGTAGTGGAAGGTGAGTTCGGTAGGTTACATATAGAAATAGAGAATATTCCTAGTGAAAACCCTCGTACCGGCAGGCTAACGGTGATGTCTATTATTCGGACACTGCAGGACATCACTGACCCATTGCAGATAGGGACATAGGCTTATAAATATTCGGTAACAAATCCTGCAGTTCACAAAATCCCTCTTTTTTCTATACCAACATCGATTCCTGTGATTATTCTTTTGCTGGAAATGACCTTATCCATTAACAATCTTATGCTACTATGCTGGTTCAGTGGCGGTATACATTGTTGACCTAAGGTCCATCGTGATGGAAATAAGGTGTGCATCCAACTATGAGGGAGGAAATAAGACGTGAGAATCGGAATCGACGTTGGGGGAACATTTACCGATCTAGTGGTGACTAGGGTTGAAGGTGGAATCGCTCAATTCAAAACTCCTTCCACTCCCACGGACCCCTCGATAGGAGTGTTTCGTGGTTTGGCGGAGATATCTGAAACCTACGGTGTCACTCTAGATCAACTACTCCTTGATGTGGAATTGATTGTTCATGGGACGACAGTTGCGACCAACACATTGGTTGAGAGGAAGGGAGCTAACGTAGCTCTGATAACTACAAGTGGTTTCAGGGATTTATTGGAGATGCGCGAGGGCTTAAAAGAGGATCGCTATAATCTTCGAATGGCCTCTGTTGAACCACTGATTCCCCGGTACTTGCGAATAGGTATATCTGAAAGGGTCAAGTATGACGGCAGTGTTCACACACCCTTGGATGTTGAATCCTTGAGGAAAACTCTTCTGGAGTTGAAGGATGAAGGAGTGGAATCGCTAGCGGTCTGTTTCCTTTTTTCGTTTATTAACCCTGATCACGAACTAAAGGCTGAGGCGGAAATCAGGAAGGTTTTTCCTGACGCCTTTGTTTCTCTATCTCATGAGGTTCTGCCTCAAATCAAAGAATTTGACCGAATCAGCACGACCGCACTGAATGCCTACGTTGGGCCCGAATTGGGTAAGTATCTCGAGAATTTACAACAACGTATGGTTGATCATGGGGATCAGAGGAAAATATTAATAATCCAGTCTAATGGGGGCTCAGCTCCAATTGAGGATTCTATAAAGTTCGCCGTTAGATCTATTCTTTCGGGACCCGCTGGTGGCGCTAAAGGTGCAGCGAAGGTAGCTTCTTCGTTAGGTGAAGAAAATGTCATCGCCCTTGATATGGGGGGTACCAGCACTGATATCTCAATCATAGAGGGTGGTAGACCCCATGTTGCTAATGAAAAATTTGAGGCCGGTTGGAAAATATCTGTGCCGATGATAGACATTCATACTCTTGGCGCTGGTGGTGGGAGCATCGCACGAGTGGATATTGGAGGTGTCCTGCGGGTTGGCCCAGATAGTGCGGGAGCTGAGCCAGGCCCAGCCTGCTATGGGCTTGGAGGAGAGGATCCCACCGTCACAGATGCCGCACTATTGCTTGGCCTTCTCGATGAGACATCGTTCCTCGGTGGGAAGGCTAGTCTAGACAAAAACCTATCTGAACAGGCTATAAAATCTAAAATAGCCGATCCACTAGGGTTGTCAATCACTGATGCGGCTGAAGGAATCTTGCGAGTTGTATCCAACTCAATCGCAGAAGGAATACGCTTAGCTTCTGTTCGCAAAGGACTGGATCCACGTGAGTTCAGTATGGTGGCATTTGGAGGAGCTGCGGGAATCCTGGCCAATCAAGTGGCCAGAGAAGTTGGGATACACAAAGTGTTAGTGCCTCAGGCCGCCCCTGTGTTATCCGCATTTGGGATGTTGACCTCGGAGCTGAGGTACGACTTTTCTCAAGCATATTCTTCGGGGTTGAATGTATTGGATCTTGAGAAAATGACTTCCCGACTGAGAATTATGGAAAAACAGGGAAAAGATCAACTCAGAGAAAATGGGGTGACAGACGAGGAAATAAATGTAGAGTTTAGCGCTGACATGCGTTACTTAGACCAAATATATGAAGTCACTGTTCCAATCCCTGATCTTGGTCTGGATGGAGCTCGATTCAAAGAAGAATGGGCTGACAACTTTCACCAACGATTTGAGGAATTGTATTCTTACAGACAGTCTGATCAGGAGATTCGACTCGTTACACTTAGAGTGACTGTATCGGCACCACTTCCCGAAATTGACGATAGTGGCAGTACAGGTAATCCAGTCGTTGATCTCGATCAAGACGACGCTGTACTGAGGCAGGTCTATATTGGAAGTTGGGAAAGCGTTCCTGTCCTAAAATCTGACAGTATACCGATAGGTCAAAAAATTCGTGGTCCCGCTATCATCGAGTCAGAGTTCACCACTGTTGTCTTGAATCAGTTTAATGAGGTCACGAAAAACTCTGATGGGACATTAATAATTAGACTAGAAGATCTTGTGTCAGATGGTTCAGAGGGAGGGGTGGCAGCGGGATCTGATCCTGTGACCCTATCGGTGGTTGAGAACCGTTTGGAGTCTATAGCTATTGAGATGATGGATGTAATGCTTCGTACGTCCATGTCTCAGATTCTTAATTCCAGTCGGGATTTTTCTACAGCCATTCTAGATAGCAAATGTAGGCTTATTGCTCAAGGTGAAGGGATACCAGTACATGTGAGCGCCTTACCCATCGCTGGGGAAGCTATTTTGAATACTTTTGGCGACGACATTCATCCAGGTGATATGTTCGCGTTGAACGATCCGTACAATGGTGGAAGCCATCTACCAGACATAACCGTAATAAAACCCGTGTTCAAGAATGGTGAACTATTATTCCTAAGCGTCAACCGCGCCCATCACAGTGATGTCGGAGGGGCTACTCATGGCGGTTATAACCCGTCGGCTACCGAGATTTTTCACGAAGGATTGCGGATACCCCCCTTACGTATCCATGATAAAGGCCGACCAAGGGATGATTTACTAGCTATGCTTTCTGCTAATGTGCGTCTCCCTGAGAACTTTCTCGGTGATCTAAATGCGCAAATAGGCTCCGTCTCTACTGCAGAACGCCGTATTTTGGAGTTGGTCGATCATTACGATGCGGGAACATTGTTGGACATCATTGATGGAATATTGTCCGCTACTGAGCGACAGGTTAGACAGTTCATATCTGACTGGCCAGATGGAGTATTTAAAGGTGAATCCCACATCGACGATGACGGATTTGATTCCAAGATGATTCCCATCCGCGCTGAGGTCACTATTAAGGGTGACACGATGAAAATAGATCTCAGTGGCTCCTCACCTCAGGTGACCGGTTTTATAAATAGTGTTTACGCGAACACTCGTTCAATTGCCCATGCGGCAATAATGTATCTGGCACCTTACGATGTAGCCAAGAACGAAGGGTCTATGGGGCCCTTGACGGTTATTGCTCCTAGAGGATTGATAGTAAACGCGAATCCTCCGGCTCCAGTTTGTATGAGTACTAACCACTGTGCTGAGGAGATAATTGAGGCGGTGTTTAAAGCATTGGCAAATGCCGTGCCAGCGGCCGTAAACGCGGGGTTTTCAAGAAGGTTACGGTACGCGATCACTGGTACGGACCCTCGTACCGGTCGATATTTTATATGGCATTTTTTTATGGCTCGTGGTGGTGGTGGTGCTTCTTCAGGAAATGATGGATGGACAGGTGTGGGTGAAGTAAATGTTGCAGGAGGTATTCGCTCCCCCAGTGTTGAGGTTACGGAGGAGCGCTTTCCGCTATTTGTAGTTAACCATGAATTACGGCCCGACTCTGCAGGCGAAGGTCAGTGGCGAGGAGGGCTAGGGGCTGAGTGTGAAATCATATACGAAGGGGAAGGAGGAGCCCTGATGAACACTGCAGGCGATGGCGTTGTAGTCCCACCATTCGGATTGTTTGGAGGATCTCCGGGACTACCACATCGCTATAGCTTGGTGTCCAAGGGGGAAGAACGTGTACTGGGATCTAAAGAAACGGGGATTCCTGTTTCACCAGGCGACCATATTATTGCTTTATCTTCAGGCGGAGGGGGATATGGTGACCCAAAGAAGCGAGATGAGAATTCTTTGATCTGGGACGACAAAAATGGATATGTGTCTAGTTGATAGAAATATACATTTTGAAGCTACAACCGCTGCATTTAGTTAACTTCAGATAAGAAACTCAACAAATTTTGAGGACTGCGTTGGGTTGTTCTTGTTGTACCCCGTGACAGATTGGGTGATGGAAAAATATCCAATATTTCTTAATTTAAAGAGTTGAGAAACTCCAAGAGTGCTATGTTGACCTCTTCGGGTGCTTCCTGTTGAACCCAGTGACCTGCGCCTTCGATAACCCGGCTGACCCGCATGTCGGAGCAATGAACATCCGGTGTTTGGTATAGATCTAACCCAGGCACAAAAGTACGCACTACGTCCTTACTTCCGGCAATGAAACAGCTGGGCTGTTCAACAGGTTCTACGCCCATTGAGGGTAAATTATCAAAGTCTCGATCCTGATTCCGATAACGGTTAATTGGTCCACGAAAACCACCAGTCGAAAAGTTTTTAACATAGTATTCAAGATCATTATCTGTCAGCCACTCAGGGAAGGGTTCCGGGTTTTTTAATCCTTCCAATAAAGATGCTGATGGCGGGCGGTTGAGCCAGCTATCTAGCGAAGATGCTCCACCACTGATGGAGAAATATATTTTCCTGAGTGCCATACGGACGTCAGATTCTAATTCTTTTTCTGCGATTCCTTCTTTCTGAAAATATAGTTGATAAAAGAATTTGTCTTCATATAGTTGACGCCATGTGTGGATGTTGGAAACAGCGCCGCGTTTTCGATAGGGAACGCTAAGACCAGCAACCGCCGACACCCGATCTTTACACAAAACTGCAGTGTTCCATACGATTGGCGCCCCCCAATCATGACCTATCAAAATAGCTTTTTCCTCAGCAAATGCATCGATCAAACCTATTATGTCAGCCATGTGATCAGCCATCCCGTAGGATTCAATCGCGTATGGCTTATCGCTACCTCCATATCCCCTTACATCAAGGGCTACAACACGATACCCTGCTGCCGCAATAGGCCTTATCTGGTGTCGCCACGAATACCAGAGCTCTGGGAATCCATGGACCATAATTACCAGGGGGCCGTTACCCTCAACTGCCACCCTTAATTTAATACCGTTACTTTTAATTGTTCTAAGTACGAATCCTTCATCCATTGTCAATACGACCTCAAGTAAGAATTGAATCAGTATCCCGCACTCAATCATAGCTGAAGCTGATGTCAGTTAGCACTAATGGGCAACTAGATGCAAAGACCTGTTATCTCCTGATAGAGAGTAGCGATTCATGCTTGTTTACAGCCGGCACTAGCCTTTTACAGTACGATTTTCAATCACACAGTGTGTTTTTTAAAATGGTACTATCTGCCAAATACTAGTATCGCAAAAGTTGAGGAAAACGATCCCAGCTTATAGATCTAACGACATTGGAGGTAAGTTATGGATTTTGGATTTGGAATACCGATGAGGGGACCCTTAGCAAATGTCGACTCAATATCTGAAATAGTCACTTCAGGAGAAGGGCTGGGCTTCGACATAGTTACAGTAAGCGATCATGTGGTGGTCCCAAGGCATATCACTTCTATATACCCGTACAACAAAGATGGTAGTTTCGCTGGGCAGGATACTGGTGAGTGTCTTGAGCAATTAACCACCTTGATGGCTATTGCAGCGATTACTGACAAACTCAGATTGCTTACCTCCGTCATGGTACTTCCACACCGTAACCCAGTCCTAACAGCAAAAATTTTGGCTACTATAGATGTATTATCAAAAGGTCGTCTAAACGTCGGCTGCGGGGTAGGATGGATGAGGGAAGAATTCGAGGCCCTTGCCGCACCCTCCTTTGATGAAAGGGGTGCGGTAGGAAGTGAGTATATTCAAATATTCAAGGAGTTGTGGACCAAAGACGATCCGGTATTTGAGGGGAACTTTGCAAGTTTTTCCAACATAAGTTTCTTGCCTAAACCGGTTCAAACTCCCCATCCTCCAATCTGGGTGGGTGGAGAGAGTAGCCCAGCCTTACGCAGAGCAGTAGAGCTGGGGGATTGTTGGTATCCTATCGGAACAAATCCCAAATTCCCGCTCGACTCAGCAGAACTGCTCAGGAAAAGAATAGACCGCCTCCACCACTATGCTGAAGCTAACAATAGAGATCCCGCAACCATAGATCTGGCATATAGTGCAAATTGGTTCA
>VFFY01000010.1 GCA_009392675.1 SAR202 cluster bacterium
ATATGTCCAGTATTCTGCGCAAAAATGGTGCCAAAGATGCATTAGCTAAATACAGCAACATCAAACTTGTCGGCACTTGGGCCGCTAATTGGGATCGTGCTCAAGGCCTAAAAAAGGCTGAGGATATACTTACAGCACACCCTAACTTATCTGCAATTGTTGCAGTAAATGACGATATGGCACTGGGAGCTTTACAAGCGGTAAAGGCCCGAGGAAGACTGGGCAAAACCCTCGTCACTGGTTTCAATGGTGTCAAGGAAGCCATACAAGAAGTCCACAAGGGTAATATGTTGGCCACAGTGCTTACATATTGTGACTCGGTTGGAAAACAACTCGTCCGGACCGGTATTAATGTCGCCAATGACAAGGATGATAAATCCAAATACACCATCGATACTGGAACTATTCCGCTTGACACTAAATTGCTGAAAAAAATCAGCGAATCCCTCAAATAGAAAGTAAATTGCTTTATTTTTGTAGATTTACTTTCTAGGTGTAGGCCTCATTTTTTAAGGAACCGTTATGACTATTCCACATGATGTTTTGCAATCTGAAATAGACAAAAGAATAGCAAATACAAGAGCCCTAATGGCTGAGCGGGGTTACGATGCGTTGATCGTATATGGAAATAATAAACTTTCGGGTAGCTTGCGTTATTTGACCGATTATTTTCCAGATAGAGCAGGCTGGATTAGCCTAACTGGAACTGAAACAGCAATTGTCGACGGGGCTGGAGCATTTATAAATGCAAGTGACCCGCCAGTATTGTTAGTAGATCCGGGTCTAATGCCTACCAGAGAAATATGTGTTTCAGAAATCATGGCCGGAGAAGGTTTTGCTGCCAAAAAAGGAGACGGCCTTTCCGTCCAAAACCTGGAGAAATTAATTACCGACACCGGCTCAGTAAAGCGAATTGGAATTGAAACGTTCGATAAATTTCCAGCACCACTTTACGCAGGAATTATCGAAAAATTTAGTGATATTGAAATTGTTAGGTCAACAATTGTTGAAGAATTGCGAATGGTAAAAAGCGATTTTGATCTTGAAATGTTCCGCAAAGCTGGTCGCATCGCTGACCTTGGTCATGAAACAATTATCAATCTCCTAAAAGAGAAGGGTGTCGGGGTTACAGAACTCGAAATAATTCGTTCTGCTGAACACGCAATGCGCACTGCTAATCCAATTTATGAGGATTCTTGCAGTAGTTCTCCAAGCCTAATTTGCACTGGCCATCCAGTTGCTGGGGCGCTGCTTCACTTACCTAACCCCGCCAAGTCTGTCCATAGAGGTGATATCGTTCACTGGGATATTTGCATGCGTTTTGAAGGATACCCAATTGATAACGCAAGAACGCGCTGTATGGGTCCTGTTGCTGAAAAACATCAGAGGGCATATGAAGCGGTACTAGAGATACAAAGAGCGGTAATTGAGGCTGCCAAACCCGGAATATTAGCCAATAAATTAGTAAATCTTGCTGAACAAATGGCTATAGACCGTGGCTTTAAGTTATGGGACAGGTTTCTTGGACACGGGCTGGGTTGGGATATTCATGAACGTCCGGATATGGGCATTGAAGAACTACCACTGAAAGAAAATATGGTTCTAGCAATAGAACCCCGACTTGCAGTTGATAATATTTATTTATTTGGTAATGAGGATATGGTCCATGTAACCAAGGATGGGGGTGTTTCTTTTACGAGCTATCCCAAGGAACCTCTGGAAATTTAATTTCATTATTATAAATTGGTGTAAGTTTTTACCTGAATATCGACCATTTCCCTTTACCTAACAACAAAGTGCGGCAATAGAATAATAGAATCCCCCTTTACCTCTTGTTCAAAAATCAGATGTCGAAAATATGCGACAACCTATTCTAGAATTACGCAATATTTTTAAGGCCTTTCCTGGGGTTACCGCCCTGGATAACGTTAATTTTGATGTGCACGGTGGAGAAGTCCATGTCCTTTTGGGGGAAAATGGGGCAGGAAAGTCCACCCTAATCAAAATCATTGCAGGAACAGAAAAAAAAGATAATGGGGATTTCATTTTTGAGCAAAAGGCCATCGAGAAGCCCACCCCATTTTTGATGCGAGAAATGGGCATTAGTGTCATTCATCAAGAGTTGAGCCTAGTTAGATTAATGGATGTCAAAAGCAATTTATTTTTAGGCCGTGATCTTAAGAAAAAAAATTGGTTACTAAGTAAATTTGGTATTCGCGATGATGCCGGGATGGTCAGCCGCTGTAAACAGGTGTTTGCCGAATTAGGAATTAACCTGGACCCCAATAAAAGCGTAATGGAACTCACCTTATCCCAAATGCAACTTGTTGAAATAGCGAAAGCTGTCGCCTTTGATTCAAAGGTTATTTTGATGGACGAACCAACCTCCTCGTTAGGACCTGAGGAAAAGGATCAACTATTCCGTGTGATAGAACGTTTAAAAGGACGGAAGATAGGTATCGTTTATGTATCTCACATCCTCGAAGACTGTATGGCAATTGGCGATAAAATTTCTGTTCTAAGAGATGGGCAACTTGTTGCAAACATCGATGCAAATGACGCGGAAATTGACACCTTAATAAAGTTAATGACTGGACGAACATTCCAAGAGCGTTATCCAAAAATTAGTGGGATAATAGGAGACACAATTCTTGAGGTTCAAAATTTCAACAAGGAAGGTGTATTTGAAAACATAAATTTTAGTATAAAAAAGGGCGAAATTATCGGTTTTGCTGGTTTAGTAGGCGCACGGCGGACTGATCTATTACGTGCCGTATTTGGTCTTGAGGAAATCAATGCAGGCAAGGTCTTTATCAACTCCAAAGAAGTAAAACTTACTAAACCACGTGACGCCATTCGACTTGGATTAACTTTTTTAACTGAAGATCGGAAGAACCAGGGAATTTTTCCACTACTGACAGTATTAGAAAATCTACTAATTTCTCGTTTTAATTTTCGTAATAAAAGTGAAAAACTATGGCTAACTAACAACATTGGCTATATCAATATCTCCAATGCTTATAAAATTTCTGACGAATACGTACAAAAACTTGGCGTAAAGGTTTCGTCTCTAGCAGATAAAATATCCCAATTGAGTGGGGGAAATCAACAAAAAGTGCTCCTTGCACGGGGACTTTCTACCCATGCATCTGTTTTAATTTTGGATGA
>VFFY01000011.1 GCA_009392675.1 SAR202 cluster bacterium
GGTATACTGCCTTATTTTCATGGTATTTCAGATGGTAAATTTTTGCCGACAACGTTGTCTTGGGCCTCTTTTATACTCTCATTTGGGTTTGGGGGATTGTGCTTCATTGCTTTCTTATTACCTCCTATTTTACGAACTTCAAGAGGAATAGTTACCAGGCGACGTTATTTAGGCAGACCTGAGTCTGTGACCTTTATTCAAAGGTATTATCTTGATTTGGCCTTTCTGTTCATTTGTTCTGTTCTCTTGTATGAAATTCAAGCAAGAGGACAACTTTCCTCAGGAGGACTAGAAAAAGGTTCAGGTATAAATGAGGCCTTGTTATTTGTTCCGATTTTGCTGCTCTTTTCTGTGGCTATTTTGTCTTTCAGAATATTTCCTCTCCTCGTTAAATTTATGACGGGAGAATCTTCAAGGCTCGTCTTGTTGATGGGTATTTTTTCCGTAATATTTTTGTCATTAAATATTTTTTATGATCTGTTAACTGATTCAGATAAATTGGGGTTGTTTTTACCAGTATTTGTTCTGCTGTTACTTTTAATTGGCTTGTTGACCTGTTTTAAAGTACCAAATAAATATGGCAAATTTATTTCTTTTACTTTCATAGTAGGGGCATCATTGATATACGGATTTTATGCTTCTGAAGGAGATGTCATACCCTTGTCCCTTACAAAATGGGGCTTGGTTTTTTCCAGTATACTGACCGGTATTTTCTTTTTATTGAGTAGCCTCAAAAAATACTACCCGCCTTGGGTATCTCTTATATTGTGGAATATGTCCCGCAACCCCTTACAATACACGTGGTTGGTCGTTCTTTTGGTATTGTCATCTGGAGTGGCAGTTTTATCGGCTACACTAGGGTCAACTTTAGATCACAGTTATAGGGATAAAATCGCCTACGATGTAGGGTCGGACGCGAGGATAGTTTTTTCTTCGCTTGAGTCAGCAGGTCTGATTCATTCCATGCCGGACGGTTCTTTAGCTTCCCCTAGTCATTCATTTTTTTTTGACAACCTTTCAGGTGTGCATAAATTTTCAAAAGCTAAGAGAGGGATTGGAAATATCGGCCAAGGAGTGACCTCTTTTACATTTGATTATTTAGCTTTTGAAACAGGTAAAATTGACTTATGGGGCAGGGAAGATTTTTCGGCGCAGTCGACTGATGCTCTGCTGGCTAATATATCAAATGAAATAAAGGCCCCAGCTATTGAGATACCGATCGGCGCGACAGAATTAGGTATAAATGTTAAGCCTGACTCAAATTACCCACTCGTATCTTTATGGTTGATACTAAGAGATGCGAACCTTAAACATAAAGTCATAACAATGGGTACATCTGACCCTTCTGGTTGGTCGAAGAACAAAGCCACAATTCCGGACTCCCTCGCCGAACCAATTCAATTGGTTTCCGTACAAATAAGCGAGCCAGGCTTTGGCGCATCGGGTACACCCGGAAAGATGTTTTTTGATGATTTGTTCGCTGTTTTGAACGGCGAAGAGGTCATACTGGAGGATTTTGAAGATTATTCTGACTGGGTTGTCATTCCTACCACCAATGGGCCGGGTGATTCTATTTCTATTCAAGAGGATGCTGCTGTATCAGGTAGATATGGATTCTCATTCGAATTTGGCAAGGAGATGAACAATGGGGTTAGAGGTTTATTTTGGGGAACCTATGGATCATATTTGCCTGTCCTTGTAAGCCAGACATTTATTGATAATAGCGGGTTTGGATTTGGAGACTATTTATTGCTGGATATCTCGCAAACTCTAGTTATTGCCAAAATAACAGGTGTAGTAGATTTTTTCCCAACGCTAAATCCCGGAACCGCAGGATTTTTGATTGCAGATCTTGATCCTGTTTTGTATTTATCCTCTTTGACTAATCCGCATGCGTTGAGCTCTGTGAATGAGATTTTTCTGGACCTAAATGATCCAATGGATGACACGATGACTGCTATTTCCAACGAAGTTGGGAGAGGAGGAGAAATCTATACTACCAAAGGTTTATTAGAAAAGTTAGACAGTGATCCCCTTATCTCAGCAGGATGGAAATTGATGTCATCAATTTCCATCACAGTTGCCCTTTATATAGCAGTTCTAGGGTATTTTATTCATATGATTTTCATGTCGGGTCAGATTAAATCTAGAATGGGTACTTTACGATCCTTAGGTATGACTTTATCGCAAAGTTTTAGAATGATTTTTGTTGAGCAGGTGCTAATAATTCTCTTGGGTGTGGGTTTAGGAACTTGGACGGGAGTGGGCATGACCCGTCTTATGGTTTCAGCAATTGCTACTACAGACAATGCTGTATCCTTGGTTCCTCCTGCCTTAATCACGATTGATTTCTTCTCATTGTTAATATGTGCAGGCATTTTTTTCGCCCTATTTACGTTTATGGTCATATGGATCAGTTTTTATTTTTTCCGATTGAATCTTGGGACTTTGTCCAGGTTGGAAGATTAAATGATGGAGATAGAGGGGTTTGCGAAAATTATCAGGGTTTGGCCCCTAATAGTAAAACGATTGGTAGTGAATTGGAGAACCTTGTCTACCGTGATTATTGGGGTAGTTTTGGCTTGTTCCATTATGTCAGGCACCGTGGTATTTTTCGATTCACTTAAAGAGATAGCCCTGGCTGATGTTCTTAAATCCCTAGATAAGGAAGAGATAAACATATTAGTGCAGGCTGAAAAAGGTCCAACTAACGTTAAGGAAGCATCAATTTTGAATGAAAGAATCCATTCTTTTTCCGAAGGATTGCTTTCTTCTCATGTTAATGAAATTTTACATGGTGGAAGAACCACAACCTTTTTCTTCAGTTACCAGGGCCAGGAACAAGATGCAGGAAAAGATAATGCACGAACATTTTTTGCATACCTACCAAACTTACAATCCCATATAACCATTACTGATGGATTTTCTTCAGGGAATGAACTCGGAGAACTAACATCAGAAGAGACTTCTGTCATTAAAGTATTAGTAAATGCCCAGGATGCCGCAATTTTTGGACTTCGGGTCGGTGATCGCATTTCAGCGGTGCCTTACTGGGGCGATTCTATTCCCTATGTGACAGCGGAAATTGCCGGGACCTTTGAAAAAAATAACCAAGATGATTTGTATTGGTCTATTGAACGAAAAGGATTCATGTATTCAGCTAGCGGTTCGTTCAAAACCATACCGTTGTATTTGAGTCAGGATGTCTATATGGAACACCTTGCCTCAAAATTCCTTGATTTAGAAACCACCTACGTTTGGATGTTTGATATAGATAGGGAAAGTATAAATTCCTCAAATGCTTCGAATTTGGCGTCGAATATAACCTATTTTGGGAACAGATTAGAATCAGAGTTAAACAGGTTCGTCATTCGCACTGAGCTAGATAAGTCTTTGCAAAGATATGACACGCGTATTTTGTTCACAAAACTGCAAATGTATGTTGTCCTGATAATGATCACCTTTGTGGTGCTTTATTATGTGGTGGCACTCTCTTCACTGGTAGTTGAAGAGAGACGTTTTGAGGTTTCCAAGCTTAGAAGTAGGGGTGCTAGCTCATCACAAATATTGAGTGTATTTGTCATTGAAGGAGCTACCATCTCATTTTTCGCCACCTTGCTAGGCCCATTAATTGCCGTAGGTGGAATCAGCCTGTTGGGATTTTTACCAGGGTTCCATGAAATTAATGATGGTGCTTTTCTTCCTGCACGGTTAACTTATCAAGCCTTATTTATGAGTATATTGGGGGGTATTTTAAGTTTCCTTGCTTTAATGATCCCATCTATCCAGGCATCAAGGTTGACGGTCTCTGACGAAAGAACCAAATCGAATAGGCCAAATCGACTCACGTTTATATCTAGGTACTACATTGATGTCATAATCCTAATAGTTTCCTTATTTTTATTTAATCAATTGAATGAGCAAGGTTCGATGGCAGCCCAGGGGCTTTTGGGCGATGTGAAGGTCAATCAAATTATGTTAGCTGTCCCTGCCATTATGTTGATTGCCTCTGCTCTCGTTATATTGAGGATATTTCCACTTGTTATGAGTATTGCAAGTCGGATGTTATCTAGATATTTACCGGTTGGTATTACTTTGATCATGTGGCAAATTTCACGTAATCCTTCTAATTATTCAAGACTGGTTTTACTTTTAATTTTGATGACGGGGTTGGGTATTTTTGTCGCTAGTTTTGGTGGAACCCTCAATAAAAATTTTGAAGACCGTGTTTACTATTCCCATGGTTCTGATGTCAGGCTAAGTTCAGTTTCACTTAATACCAGAGGGATGAGTAAACCCCTCACAAAAGAAATAGAATCTATAAGTGGTGTGTCGACCGTTAGCCCCTCAGCTCGATTGATAGGCACTGATGTGACAAAAACATTTGGGTCTGACTCTATAACTGTCCTCGGGATCGACACCAATACGTTTGAACAAAGTGTGTGGTATAGGAATGATTTCTCAGAATCTTCACTGGCAGAAATTTCCAATATATTACAAGACACAGATACCAAAGGAATTGAATTGCCAGATAGATCCCGATCATTTGGAGTATTGGTTAAATCCGATAAAAGTAGGCCAACTACGGCATTGTTAGCTAGAATGAAAGACAAGAACGGCAGATATTTTTCATACGATTTAGGTAGGTTGGACAGTGGTGGATGGACACTGAAGCAAGTTGGAATCTTCGGTGATAGGGGAGGAGGAAGGTTTCAACTGTTTCCTGCGCGACCGCTGACATTGATGTCGATAGGTATAGTTGAAACTAATCCTCAAAAAAAATTAACTTCCGGTTCAATTTTGATAGATAGCGTGAGGGTAAGATTGGCAACCGGTGAAGTGTTTAATTTGGAAGATTTCAGGGATATTAACGATTGGCAAATAATAAATTCATCAATCTCATCCACAAACGATAGGTTAGGAATTTCAGAAATAAGTGCGAAATCTGACTCTTCAGCCATTTTTACCTGGTCTGAAGGCCCTCCAATTACAATGCGGGGCATTTATCCTTCTACGAAATTTAAACCTATTTCCGCCATTGTTAATTCTGATTTCTTAATTAACACTCAATATTCTTTGGGCGATCAGCTAAAGGTATCAATAGGTGGTCACCGAATTGACGTGGTATTACGTGATAAAGTCAGGTATTTCCCTACCATTAATCCTATCGAGGACGATTTTATAGTAGTTGGGCTGGACCCACTGATTCACAGGCTTAATATTGGCTCATTGTTTGGAAGTACCGATCCAAACGAATTTTGGATCGATTACGAGGACGGAATAACAAATGAAACCAAGATGGGCCTCAAAGAGGATTTGATTAATGATCCTCCTTTTCCCTATGGTAAATTATGGGATACAGAATCCATGCTTGAGATTGTTCGTGTTGATCCATTAGTCAAAGCTGGGTGGCATGCAATATTGGTAATCGCTTTTGGTTCAATTTTGCTTTTAAGCGCGATCGGATTTTTCTCTCATGCCTACATCTCATATAGAAACCGGCGGTTCCAGTTCGCGTTACTTAGAACCCTTGGGTTTTCTACCCGTCAGCTCATAACAACTATTTGGGTGGAACAGGTTTTAATAATCACGCTAGGGATGATTATTGGAACCTGGATGGGAGGGAGGTTATCAGAGGCAGTTATGCCGTTTTTGAGTAGTGATGATTATGGCAATCAGGTAATTCCACCGTTTGTGATACAAATAGATTGGGTTAATCTACTGATAACTTATGGGGTGATGATCCTAATTTTTGCTGCCGTCATAGGATCCCTGATTTTCTTAGCACGGAGACTCGTATTAAACAAAATGTTAAGGCTTGGAGATACTTAACTCAAAATGGAATTTTCAAAATCCCTGTGACCTCTTGCAAAATCAGTTGCTGATGTGATTTTTGAACCTTCGCTTTGTAGTTGCGATACGATTAAGGAATCATCGGAAGTGCCAATATACACTGCGTTATCATGAATTGAGACACATCCGGGCCCCAATTTGTAATTTTCTGAAATCCTTGCTTCTATGATCTTTAAATTTTTCCCATTGAAATGAGTGTACGAGCCGGGCCAGGGGTGATGTGCCTTGATTTTTCTCCATATTACGCCAGCTCTGTCCTTCCAATCTATCAGACCGTCTTTACGGACTAATTTTTTTGTATACGTCGCGTTTTCATTATCCTGTTGTCTGGGTTTTATTACTCCTTTGGCCAAATTTGAAATTGTTTCTACAATTAAATCGGCACCTATATAAAACAATTTCTCTGTTAATTCGTTACACAGTGTTCCTTCACCAATCGGTGCCTCTTTTTGGGCTAGTATAGGGCCTGAATCCATTCCAGAATCTAGTTGAATAATTGTAATTCCAGTAACTTTTTCCGCTTCAAGAATAGCTGTTGATACGGGTGAAGCTCCTCGGTATTTAGGTAATAGGGATGGATGGAGATTTATGCAACCATATGGAAACATATCCAATATTTCAGAGGGCAGGAGTGTTCCATATGCGGCAACCACAGCGATATCGGCCTTAAAGTCAGCTAGTATAGGAATCTGGGAGGGGTCAGCTTGGAAATTTCCCGGCTGTAACACCTGGAAATTTTTAGATACAGCGTGCTCCTTTACCGCGCTCATGGTGACTTTTCTTCCCCTACCTGACGTTCTGTCCGGTTGAGTGTAGACAGCTACTATGTCGTGGCCATCGGCTGAAATTGCGTCTAGGACAGGGATGGCAAAATATGGTGTCCCCATAAATACTATTTTCATAAATAAAATTAACTCCTGCGATCGGACTGTTGAATTATAAGACCCTCTATCCCTTTGTGGATATTTTGTGGGACTATTAAAGTAAGACTTTTGCTGATGGTTCTTTTCTAATTTGTCAGGGAATGCCAGTTAATTGAAATTAAATCAAGTTATAGCCAACTTTCTTGCGAATCACCCTTATTTGATTTTAATAATAACCTTGTGTTTGACCTTGATTTTGGTTTTCCCTTTGTTTTTTTGGGCTCCCAACGAACAAGCCTCTTCCAATCCTCCAGGCGAAGTTTATGAACTTCAGGAAGAAATTGATGTTAAATTCCCTACTCCATTTCATTTCGCAAGTTTTGTGTTGGAGGCAAAAAAAGGCGATGTTATGTCTCGGGAAGTGCTTTTGGAGTTGAAGTTAAATAGGGACCGTTTAATCGCTTTAGATGTTGAGGGTGAGTTATCTGTCACAAAAGAAGGTAAACAAAGGGGAACTTTAGAAAAACAATCATACCTTGCTAGCTA
>VFFY01000012.1 GCA_009392675.1 SAR202 cluster bacterium
GAGGCATATTTCATAAAGGAACAAATATCCCTAACCGCGGCAAATCCTAAGCCAACAATACGACTACCCCTTGCCGTATAAACCAACTTATATATCCGTCCTAATTCGAATCCCCCTTGAAGGTGTACGTGCGACACGTCCGGTTCAATTTCTGAATCCTCCACCCGGACAAGACCCCATTTGTCTCTTTCAATCAGTTCAGGGGTCCCGTTTGGTTGATCTTGCACCATTAACTCGGCCTCAAGCTCAGTCTCGTCAGCAGCCGGGTTTTTCAAGTGATATCGGTCAGCTAGGGGAAAAACCGAAGTTGCAACATTTGCCTGATATTGGTTCATGACCCTGCCACTTAATTGTTCTCCATCGACGTATGCCTCTGGTACGGAAAGTCCGATCAATCCAGGTATGTCTGGCACATCTGCTTGCCATCCACAAAACATCACCGTATAGCCCTCCCTCATCAAAAAGCCGTTACCGGATTCAATCTGTGAAGTAGGGTCTGTAGGCCTGTTTGCACTATTAAACCCGTAAAGTACGGTTTTGTTTCCTCTATTTACGACATCAAGGAACATAGTGCCATTACCTTTGTCTGGATCAGAAGGAGTTAACAAAACGAAATCAGCCGAAAATTCAACCTTCCCGTCAGCATTACGGGGAGCTAATTGGATATCAACTATTCTTTCGTTTGACTCAGATAGAGGATCTACTTCGAAATAGGCTTTTCCTTGCAAATGGTCATAGGTCCCTATGTCTCCATATTCCTCACCATTTTCTAACAAAACTTTACTGGTTATTTCAAATCGACTTACCGACATTTTTTACCTCCCACAACATAAACCTCATTCTAGCATTCTAATTTCTCTCAGAGGACATTGACTGTAAGACAGGTCAAATCCTAAACTCTTTATCTAATGATCGTAGATACTACTGCATCCGGAGATAACACCGATGAGGATTTCAGTCGCTGCCGACCACAACGGATATGAATTAAAAAACGAAATATCAGAAATTCTCAAAAGATATGGGCATGATGTCATCGATATCGGGCCTCATTCTTTAGACCCTTTAGATGATTATCCAGATTTCGCAAAACCTCTGGCGAAGAGTGTATCTTCCGGAGAAACTGATAGAGGAATAATGGTTTGTGGAAGTGGGGTCGGTGCTTCTGTGGCTGCAAACAAAGTCAAAGGAGTAAGGGCAGCAGTATGCCACGATATTTATTCGGCCCATCAAGGAGTTGAACACGACAACATGAACATTCTCTGCCTAGGGTCACGGATCGTCGGCACCGAGGTGGTACGGGAATTAGTTTCAGCCTTTATTTCTGCTGAGTATACAAATGAGGAAAGACATGCACGAAGATTAAATAAAGTGATCGAAATGGAGAACGACTTTAGCTAACATTTAGCTATATTCCGCGCCCAGTAAACAGGCTACTGGTCTCCTAGTTCGCTCTGCTTCCTCAAAAGCCACACTTATCCTATCCACGTCATCATTCGACTCTACCAAATAATAGTTAATACCATAGGCGTGCAATATTGGTTCGGTAAAACGAGCAGCTGAATCTTTGGTTATTCCATGCCTTGTCCAACCTCTATAACCAATCATCATGACCAATGGAAACTCTATATCAATACCTAAACCACGGATAGAATCCCCAGCTTCAAACATACCTGTATTTTGGATTAAGACAACGGGTTTTTTACCACCTACCCACACCCCAGCTGCTATAGCTATAGATTCCCCTTCCCGGCAAACAGGCACGATTTTCAATTCTTCTTCTCTCGTCATCAACTCATACATAAAATTGGTTTCACTATCCGGCAACCATATAACATGAGTTACCCCATTTTCTTTGAACTGCTCTATTATCGGGGGAGGAGTTAAAACCTGTTCCATTAAATCTACACATCCTTAATAAAATGCATGAAGCTAGTATGGCAAATTATATTAACCACACTAATTCTCAGTCTATCAGCCTTTACGCCATATCTCAGCATCATCAGCAGGAGAGTATCCTAAATCTCTCTCCGAGTTACTTATGTCCCAAAATCTCCACTTATTTCTCGATACGCCATAATAGATTCCATATTTCAAGTTTGAAGGAGCCTCTATACACCTTCCAAATAAATTGCTCAAATCAGTATGGCTAAGGAGGGTAGCGAATTGCCTCTGGTTTGTAGGTTTACCTTCAGAATTAAGAGTTCCAATTCGTACCGAAAGAGAACTGATTCCATATTGGTCAGAATAAAATCTACCCGCGGCTTCTCCAAAGGCTTTAGCAATCCCATAGGGCCCGTCAGGCCTAACTGGCATATCTGTGGTTATTAATGGAATTGAATCAGATTCAAGGCCACTATAATCACCCTTCACAATTTCGCTATATGGGCTGTCAAATTCATACATACCAGTGGCATGATTCGAACTGGCAAAGATAACCCTTTTTACTCCCGAAATTTTAGAAGCCTCCAAAGCATTAGAAGTGCATTTTAAATTGACACCATGAATAACATCCCAAGCACTGTATTGGCTGGGATTACTTGCAAGATCAATGACAGTATCAACACCGTGAAAAGCCGGCAGTATATCTTGAAGAATAGAACAGTTTGCCTTCACAGTCGGAACTTGGTTAGATTCTTCCAAGTCCACTCCCATGACCTCGTATTTATCCTTTAGGGATTCTGCCAGCACAGTTCCTACCAATCCTGATACTCCAGTAATTAAAATCTTTTTTTTATCCATGTTGCATACTCTCAAAAAATGGTGGC
>VFFY01000013.1 GCA_009392675.1 SAR202 cluster bacterium
CAGGCAAATCATCGTAGCCACAGGAATGCATAATCCCTCCCATGGCCAGAGCCACTAGGTCAGTCGACTTGTAGTCACGGTATGGGCCATCTTGGCCAAATGCTGTCAATGAAGTCATGATCAATCTCTCGTTTCCAGATGACAAATCTTCATAACTCAAGCCGATCGAAGGCAGATATCCTGGTTCATAATCTTCCAGTAATACGTCTGCAGCGGCAGTTAGTTTTTTGATCACTTCCTGACCTTCAGGGGCTTCTATGTTTATTTCTAAACTTTCTTTTGAGGTGTTATGGGCCCAGAAAAATAAACTACGGTCGGGATGAGGATCGTCATGCATAAATGGACCTATTTGACGTTCAAGGGCTCCCCCCAAGGGTTCTATTTTTATGACTCTGGCACCCATATCACCCATGAGTTTTCCCATAAAATGTCCCCGAGCGCCACACAATTCAATGACCGTTATGCCTTCCAATGCACCGCCAGTTCTTTCAGGAGGTGTTTGAAGTGTTTGTCCAATCATGCTATCCCCTCTTCGTACAGAGTACTCAATTCTTCTGGTGTTACATCCAGTAGCTCTGTGTATATCTCGGCAGAATGTTCACCAAGCAAAGGGGAAGGTCTATCAAGCTTCCAAGGAGTCCCCGACATTCGCATAGGAATGGATTCCACCCTCGCTTTGCCGAGCTCTTCGTGGGGAATTTCAGCAATGAAGTTTCTATGTTTCAACTGAGGGTCTTTTTCCGCTCTTTCCATTGGTATCTGAACGGCACCAGAAGGTACATCTGCTGCCTGTAGAGTCTCGAACACCTCATGTGGAGTATGCTTTATAGTCCATTCGGATATTAGGTCATCTAAAGAGTCTTGATTTTCAAATCTACACTGCATGCTGGCAAATCGGTCTTCACTTGCCCATCTAGGGTTCCCTAAAGCCTGTACGAGACTACCCCACTCTTCTTCGGTCGTTACCGCTATAACACACCACCTGTCTTTGCCCTTGCAAGGATAGGTGTTATGAGGAGCTATTTGTCGGTCTGGAGCCCTGTTACCTGGCGGCATTCCGTCTCGGCGAAATGGGCGGTTATTTACCGTGTAATCCAGAATCGAAGTGCCTGTAAGAGCTATACCACTCTCAACTTGGGAAAGATCAAGATGTTGACCTTTGCCTGTTTTGTTACGGTGAATTAGAGCCATCATTATCGCAATGGTTCCGTAAAACCCTCCCGTATGATCCATATATGAAAAGCCCCATCCGGCCGATTCTTCCCCTGGCAGGCCAGACATAAAAGTCAATCCGGAGAGAGCCTGAGCAGTTGGTCCCCAGGTCACAAAATCACGATCCCTACCACTATGTCCAAATCCAGACATGCTGCAATAAATGATTTTGGGATTAATCTTCTTTTGCTCTTCGTATCCCAATCCCCACTTCTCTAGCACTCTGGAACTGAAGTTTTCAACTATTACATCTGATTTTTTTATAAGATCTTTTAGCAACTCCATTCCTCTCGGGTGCATAACATTAAGTGTAAGGCTTCTCTTGTTACGATTAAGTGTTGTAAATAATGGACTACGGTTAGGCGATCTCGAACCTCCGACGGGCCTACTAGCTCGAATATAATCCATGTTTGCGTCATTTTCTATCTTTATGACGTCTGCTCCAAAGTCTCCCAGTATCCTGGTACATTGTGGGCCTGCAACAATCCAAGAAAAATCGATAACTCTCACCCCCTCGAGGGCGCCTTTTCTTAATAAGGTTTGCGGTTCGGGCATAGAAACTCTCTACTCTAGTTCATTACTCTTAAATTTATTCATTTTCCCAACAAATATCATGGTAGTTAATTTATTTAACTGTATCAACACATGGGTAGCAAGGGACGATGATTTGAATTCCCTTCAAGAGCCTTAACATCTGGTAGTTGGCTTGATAATTGTATTAGGAGTATTTCGCTAGGACTCCTTAAAAAAATATTGGTAGATTGAACCTTTCACTGGAATAAAAAGAAGAAAAAGACCGTTTTTCAGAGCGGTGTAATAGAAATTTCAAATAATGGCTTCCCCGAGGAGGTAATAAGGTAGCTTTTTATTTAGTCCGCAAAGCTTCTGTCGGAGACATGTTTGCCGCCCGCATAGCAGGATAAAATCCCGCTATGCCGCCGATCAAAATAGAGCACAAAATCCCCCCTGCGATAACATAAACCGGAATGACAATAGACCAATCTTGAGAAATGGCATAAATTGCAGTAACTAACATACCCACAACTACTCCTGTAATTCCGCCTAAAATTGACAGCAGTAGTGATTCAGTCAGAAATTGGCTCGCGATATGAAATTTTGTCGCCCCTAAAGCCCGGCGTAACCCTATTTCATTACGGCGTTCGATCACTGCTATCACCATCACGTTCGCAATACCGATTGTGCCTACCAAAAGTGCTACTGCTCCGAGCCCAACGAAAAGGTTCAGAAAAGTATCTGAAGCTGCAATCCTTGCTTCTAAAACATCGGACGCACGGCCAACCTGAACTTCTTCAGGATTTTCAGGATTTACTGTCGCAGGCATAACAGAGCGTACGTCATGGATATGTTCAGGGTAAGCGCGAACGTAGATAACTCCTGGAGGTTCATCAAATCCCAAAAACTTATAAGCCGCAGGGTAGCCTATAATGGCTGATCTATCTAAATCCGCTGCAAGAGGCAGGGGTTCCATAATACCGATCACTATAAACCATTTTCCCTTTAGCCAAATTCTTTGGTTCGCGGAAGTATTTCTTATCCCAAGCCTTTCAGCAGCAACCGAACCTAGGACAACAAAAGGAAACTGAGATGTCATTTCGTCAAGGAACTTCCCAGATTTCAATGAACCTCTTTGAGCACTAAGCAGGTTGAGATCAGCGGCAACTATCGTGATGCCTTTTGTTCTCCCGTCTTGAATCAAATCATTTAAGAAAACTCCCCCTGTGATTTTTGTCGTTGCAGAAACCTCATAGACAGGACCTATGCGGTCAATCATAGCTGTCGCGTCTGACGATAAACTGGCTTGCTGCGACCTAAAGCCATCACCTGCTTGCACTGTTAGGAGATTGGTACCTAAGGCATCAAGATCTTTCAGTAAATCTGCGCTCCCTGATTGTGATAACCCCAAAATACCAACTAAGGCAGCGATCCCAATCGTGATGCCTATTACCGACAAAGCCGCTCTAACCCTCCGTGTCCTAAGCCCAGAACTTCCAACGCTTAAGATATCTCTCAAGCCCATCTTGCTATGTAGTTCACTAAATTTATCGCTAGTAGAGTGATCCATATGATTAGGTCACCGACTCAAATCAGAGTCGACACGCCCGTCACGAAGTGTGATTTTTCGTTGTGCTGACTCTGCCACTTCTAAATCATGCGTAATTAAAATCACAGTTGTTCCTTCTTCATTCAAAGTGGTAAGCAACCCCATCAAGGATGCTGTATTCTCGGAGTCTAGGTTACCAGTCGGTTCATCTGCCAAAACAAATGATGGATTGTGCACCAGTGCTCTAGCCACCGCCACACGCTGCTGTTCCCCTCCGGATAATTCATTGGGCAAATGATTAGCACGATGCCCAAGACCAACTCTTCCCAGCATTTCAAAAGACCGCTCCTTCCTTTCATCAGAGGGTATGCCGGAATACAAAAGTCCATTGGCTACATTTTCCAAAGCTGAAAAGCCAGGTAGCAGGAAAAATTCTTGAAATACAAACCCTATTTGCTGAGACCTCACCCCGGATAATTGTTTATCAGACATACCGACAACATTTCGACCATCTATGAATATTGAACCGCTACTCGGAATAGAAAGGGTCCCCATAATGTGTAAAAGCGTAGTTTTGCCGCTTCCAGACGATCCTATTATGCCCAACAACTCGCCATGAGTGACAGCCATTGATATCTCCGACAGAGCTTGAACAATGGGAGGTCCCGGGTAGATTTTACTTATTTCTTTTAACTCTAGTGCGAATTGTGATGGCCTATTTTCCAGATTAATCATGTGAAGTATCACTTATTGGCTAGGCACTATTATTTCTGTTCCAGGTTGTAATCCAGATCCGTTGATTTCAACCCATCCATCAGCATATATTCCTGTCTCTACAGGTACGAGAGTCGTTCCAGTTTCGGTTACAATTTCAAGAGCATAGCCCCCTGATAATAGAGCCAATAATCCGTTTACTGGTGAAGCCAGTACTCCTTTGGCCAATTCTTTGGTTGCATTTACAGTTACTACTGCACCTGTCCA
>VFFY01000014.1 GCA_009392675.1 SAR202 cluster bacterium
AAGACCAAGCCAGCCGGAAACTATACTTTCGACCTCTTCTGATTTCGGACGTTGAATTTCCATTCTTGGCAAAGCTTTGATGAATCTGTGGCCATATCTGCTGTTGGTTACTCGGCTATCTAAAATGAAAACCGCTCCTCGATCTTTATTGGAACGAACCAATCTTCCAAACCCTTGACGGAACCGGATAATAGCACTCGGCAGAGCGTATTCCATAAATGGGTTTGAATATTTTTCAGCCCGTGCTGCATAAATCGGATCGCTAGGCACATCAAAAGGTAATCGTGTTATCACTAATACTTGCAGCGCATCTCCTCTAAGGTCTATCCCTTCCCAAAAGGATGAAGTACCGAGAAGCACTGTTTCAGGGTGTTTCTTCATCCTCTCAATCAACTGTCTTGGAGTTCCCGAAATACCCTGGGCCAGTATGTCCAAATAATCTGCAGGATATTTATCTTTAAGCAATTGAAAGACTGCCTTTAAAGAGGAGTGTGATGTGAATAGTGCAATGGTGCGGCCACCTGCGGCCATGGCGGCTTGATATATATTTTTAGCAACCATTTCCTCATAATAGGGTTCCCTCGGATCCGGTATATCTGTTGGCATCACTACCGTTGCCAAATCCTCGTAAGGGAAAGGAGATCCTAACAGCAACTGGTACTCTGGATTTATTCCCAACCTCTGGTTGATATGCTGAAAAGAACCATCTGTGCTCAAGGTGGCACTAGTTATTACCACGGAAAATTTTTGTTCAAACAGTTGATCCTTTAATTGGTCGCCAACCTCGATAGGCGCTCCCGACAATGTGGAATATTCAGGGTTATGGTCGAGCGATATCCAATAAACATAATTTTCTGTCCGCTCAAAAAGAAAATGCTGAATGAAATTATTTACCTCAATAATGGAATTTTGAGTATTCTGGATATCTCCCAAAATCTCGACGACGCTACGGTGGTTTTCATATTTTTCCAAAATTCTGTTCGCAGCAATCAATCCTCTCGATATGGAGGAAACTTGCTCTTCAATATCTCTTCCCTGGGAGCACAGATCCTCCCACAGCGGTGGCTCCTCACCAATTTTGATTCGGTATTTATCTGATGGTGAAAAAGATGATTTTTCCGTATTTGATTGCTTCATGATTCCCGTGGCATAGGAAAAAAGAATATTGAAACTGTCCTGTAAATTTTTTAGTGACAAGGCAACAGATTCACTGGTGTTTGATAATCCTCTTACATCCTCTGCATTCATTTTTAATGGTGAAAATAAGGTGTTTATATTTGAGAATATTGAATCTCGGCCTCTCAGTGATGAAAGGGTTTCACCAGCAAGACCGTGGGAAACTTGGAACCCAAATGCCTGAGTTGCTTGATCTTCAAGATGATGGGCCTCATCAATAACCAAAGCCCCGAATTCCGGAAGTAGGGACCTACCAGATTTAAGATCCGCCATGAGAAGGGAGTGGTTTACAACAACTAGATCGGAAGTACTTGCTTCTTCTCGAGCCTGTTTTAAAAAGCATTTCCCGTTGTATCCCCCACACATAAAGGCTCCTTCAGCATTCAACCTTGACCAGAGAAATCTGTGTTGGGTTCTAGATAAATTTAATTCCGCCTGGTCTCCTGTTAAAGTTGTATCCAGCCAAACTAAAATCTTCGATATTAAAATGGTTTCAGTTTTGTCCAGTTGTTCTCTTGAGGCGAAGTAGCGGAATTTTTTAAGACATAGATAATTTCGCCTACCTTTTAATACCGAGTATTTAACATCACTATTCGCGTAAGACTTATGAGCTGCCCTCACAACCCAAGCCGCAATCGGTAGATCTTCTTCCATCAATTGATCTTGCAGGTTTATTGTATTGGTCGAAATCACTACCCGCTTATCGTTATCTTTTGCGTACTGGATTGCAGGAATTAAATACGCCATAGATTTACCGACTCCCGTTCCTGCTTCTATGACTGAAGTGCTGTTATTTTCAATTGTTTCTTTTACCATCACTGCCATATCCAATTGCTCTTGTCGCTCCTCGAAAGCAGTCAAAGAGTAGGCTAGGGCACCATGGTCGGAGAAAACATCTTGCAAATCAGCAGAGAACACGATTTCTTTTGTTTGAACTTCGGTTTGGGATTCTGTTGAAGGATCTGTCTCCAAGGAGAGGGTATTTTTATTAGTTTTCTCAGACAATAACCTTTCAGACAACCATGACTGCAAAACAGGAAGGCTTTCCCATGATCCCTTTGTTGCCATGTTGTTTATTTGCACAAAAGTTTGCAGTTTTAAACTTTTTATTGCTGTGATTAAATTTATGAAAAGATTCATCGTGTTTTCACAGTCTGCCATGGCTCTATGGGCATTGGAGATGTCCAAATCCAAAAACAAACTAAGTCCAGTTAGACTGTAATCCAATTGGGTAGGGTGAATAACATAAGATAAATCCAGAGTGTCGAATATGGTCCCTTCAAAATTAAATCCAAATTCCCTCAGAAACCCGACATCAAACCCAACGTTGTGCCCGATCAATACCGAGTCTCCGATAAAATTCTTCAATTTTGGGATGAGCGTACTAAATTCAGGGGCTGCGAGGACGTCCTTGTCGAAAATACCAGTGAGATCACTTATAAAGGGGGGTATTTCCCTTCCTGGATTCACAAAGGATTGATAAGTATCAGATATCCCCTCTAAATCAAATTTAATGACAGCTAATTCAATTATGGCATCGTTACGGTAGTCCAAACCCGTAGTTTCAAGATCTATTACACAATAATTATTTTTGATCTGATCGCTATTTTGAGTGAGTTGTGTCATGTTATTTGTACTACGTTACTATAATCCTATGTTATCCATCTAAAAAGCCTCTGTCGTATATCATGTATATGAGAAGGAATTAGGCGTAGGTACCGGTATATGAGCAACAAAAAAGATCGAAATGAAGTTATCAAACAACTATCAGATAAGGTAGGAGATTTTACCGTCTCCTTGCATTACGACCGACGGTTGTACAAACAAGACATAAAAGGCTCCATTGTTCATGCCTCTATGCTCTGCAATCAGAAAATAATAACTTTACCTGATAGGGATTCAATTCTCACGGGATTACTAGAGATAGAATCGGAGATTGAGACTGGGATTTTTACCTGGCGGCCAGAATTAGAAGATATTCACATGAATATTGAGAGCCGATTGCATGAAAAAATAGGTTCCGTGGCCGGTAAACTTCACACTGCCCGTTCCAGAAATGATCAAGTCTCTTTAGATATGCGAATGTATGTTAAAGATTCGATAAATATCATAATAGAACAACTTACAGCTTTCCAGCGCGTTTTATTGAATCTTGCATCGCAATACGACGACGTAATAATTCCTGGCTACACTCATTTGCAAAAAGCACAGCCTGTGCTTTTTGCCCACCACTTGTTAGCGTATTTTGAAATGATCACAAGAGATAAAACAAGGTTTAAGGAGGCATGCCAAAGAACTGATGTTTTACCGCTGGGTAGCGGGGCTTTGGCTGGACTTCCATATGATTTGGACCGTTCTTACGTTGCCAGGGAGTTAGGGTTCTCTCAGATTTCTGAAAATAGTATGGATGCAGTTTCAGACAGGGATTTCGTAATTGATTATTTATCCGCAGCATCGATATGTATGATGCATATTTCTAGGTTATCTGAAGAATTAATTCTTTGGACAACAGAAGAGTTTTCACTTATTAAACTACCGGCAGAATACACCACCGGAAGCAGCATCATGCCACAAAAAAGAAATCCTGATTTTGCAGAGATTTCAAGAGGTAAAACTGGAAGGGTGTACGGTAACTTAATTTCTATGCTGACTATATTGAAAGGCTTACCAATGACTTACAATCGAGATTTGCAGGAAGACAAGGAAGGATTTTTCGACAGTCATGATACTTTAACATCAGTATTGGAAGTTTTTGTCGGAATGCTACCTGGTATATATGTAAATTCAGAAAAGGCTCGACAGTCTGCTGAAGGCGGGATGGTTCTAGCTACTGACCTCGCCGATTATTTAGTAATTAAAGGAGTTCCGTTTCGAGAAGCCCATGGAATAATTAGTGAGTTATCAGATTTCGCTTCCATTAACCATAAAACGTTCAGTGAGATTTCTTTAAAAGAGTATAGAGGTTTTTCTATGTTATTTGACGAAGACGTCTACGAAGTCACTGTAGAATCTTCGATTAGTTCTCGAAACACTGTGGGTGGTACATCCTTCAAGATGGTGCAGCAAGCCATCAAAACCGGTTATCGAAAACTGGAAGGGTAAGATGGCTGAATTTAAACTGCATCCATCGATTCTATCCGCTGATTTTTCTCAGCTGGACAGGCAAATTCACGAGGTCGAAAGTTGCGGGGCCGACGGTATTCATATCGATGTTATGGACGGGCATTTTGTTCCTTCAATCACATTTGGGACCCCCATCATAAAAGCTGTGAGAAGTTTATCGCATTTACCCTTAGATATACACATGATGACCACACACCCGGAAAAACATTTTTCCGAATTCACGACTGCAGGAGCTGATTCGATTACAGTCCATTACGAAGCATGTCCAAAATTGAAGGACACATTGGTAGAGCTAGGTAAATTTGATGTCAGGAAATGTGTAGCGTTAAGTCCTAGAACCCCCATTGAAAACATTTTCGAAATTATTCACATGGTAGACCAAATATTAATAATGTCAGTAGAACCAGGTGCGGGAGGGCAGAATTTCATACCAGAAAGCCTAATGAAAATTCAATCCCTGTCTAAGGAAATAGAATCTCAAGGACTCTCCATACCTATACAGGTAGATGGTGGGATAAACCCAGACACTACCTTGGAAGCTGTGCGTAGTGGAGCAAATATATTAGTAGCAGGCAGTTCGGTTTTTAATGATAATTTTTCCGTATGTGATGGCATATCTAAACTGAGAAATTCATCATTATGAACGTTTTAGGTATAGAAACCTCGTGTGATGACACCGCAGCAGCCATCATAACGGATGGTACATCAATCCGGTCAAACATAGTGGCATCTCAGTCGGACATGCACAAGAAATATGGGGGCATCATCCCTGAAATAGCCTCAAGGGAACATCTCACATCTCTTATCCCCGTTGTCAATGAAGCTCTAAATAAAGCTGAAATGACTCACAGGGATATCGATGCAATTGCCGTCACATATGGCCCAGGCTTAGCGGGCTCTCTTTTGATAGGTGTGAATTCCGCAAAGGGTTTATCGATGGCTTGGGACAAACCATTGATAGGAATAAACCACTTAGAAGGGCATATTTATTCAGCTTGGCTGGAAGGCTTGGAACCGGATTCCAATGCAGGATTTCCCATAGTTTGCTTAATAGCATCTGGAGGTCATACTGACCTAATATTGATGAAGGACCACTTAGAATATGAATTGCTAGGTAAAACCCGGGATGATGCTGCAGGAGAAGCCTTCGATAAGGCTGCCAGAGTGCTTGGTCTAGGTTTTCCGGGGGGGCCTGAAATTCAAAAAATGTCTGAGAAGGCTCAAGATGAAATAAACCCCTTACCGAGACCCCAAATAAAGAATTCTTTAGATTTCAGTTTCAGTGGACTTAAAACAGCGTTGGTAAGGCGAGCTGAGTCCGATGGATTTTATCCCGCTGTTGATGACAAAGGCCCAAGTGTCTACCAAACAACAGAGTATTCCTTTGCATTTCAAGAAGCTATCGTTGATTGCCTAATAAGAAATACCAAACAAGCAGTTCTCGAAACCAATAGTAAGGCTGTCATTCTTGGTGGTGGTGTTGCAGCCAATAGTCGCTTAAGAAAAAGAATGAACGAGGTTATAGACATACCAGTTTTTGTACCACGTGCTCCGCTTTGTACAGACAACGGAGCTATGATAGGAGCCGCCGCATTCTTTAACCTCAAAAACGGGTTCCCTCTACAGTTGGACATGGATGCTGTTCCAAACCTGAGAATAGGGCTTACCGCGGAATAAAAACCCTATTCACATCGGGGTTTTTAGAATTATCAGTGTTTATATATTCCAGTATTGTACCCATCAAATCTCTCAATTCATCGTCGGCCAAATCTTTTTCAAGGGGAAATTTCGCCGAGAATCCATTAGATTGGATTACAAGGCACGGCTGATTTTCTTGAGAATATTGATCAAACAAGAGAAACGATCCCATTAGAGTGAATACACATAAGGCAATGATTTTTATAAAAAATCCATCTAAAGCAGCCATAGCTATAAAGATTAAAACCACGAGCATTGCTAGCCAAACAAAAGTGAATCTTGACTGTCTACTAATGGATTCAACGTAAACAGATTCTACAGAATCATATTTGATAAAGCCTTCCCTCTTCCCGTCTTTCCCGGTAATGGTGTAAGAAAGTCCATTTTCCGACGGGTATATCTGGTGAGTTTCCTGTGTACGCTCTGTAAAAGATTCCATATATGTGAAGGTATCTCTTTCTGATATATTAATCGATATATTTTTAAAGGCATTATAAATGGAAAGACCCACAACAAAACCTATCGGCCATCATTATCTCGAATTAGACACTCCAGCCTTATTAGTAAATAGTAAGCTCTTGAAGTCCAATATAGAGAATGCGAAATCCTATTTAAAGGATACATCTTGTAAACTCATTCCCAATGTAGGCACACACGGGGCAGCAGGGATTGCCCGATACCAAACGGATTTTGATCACGAAACCCCGATATTTGTCGATACCCTTCAGCAGGCGCATTCTTTTGCAAATAATGGCTTTAAAAATATAATTATTGAATCCCCGCCCGTTGGTACAGGTAAGGTGGAATCTTTGCACCGACTGGTGAACACAGCTCATGTCACCATATCTATTTCCAATTTGGCCCATCTAAATTTGCTTAAACATTTCTCCAGCGAAAATCTCTCCGTCCTGTTCAGAATCCCGAATAAATCAGACTCAGTTGGAATAAGAACTCATCAGACATTATTAGAGCTCGTAAAACTACTGGAGGAGCATTTCGAAATTAATTGGAAAGGACTGATCACCGTCTCTAAAGGTAGTGACAGTTTAGAAGGGTCTTTTAAGGAAATTCTATCTGCTAAATCTTTTCTTCAATCTCATTTTTTCACCTCAAATGAGTTGTTGATAAACACATCAAATCAATCATTGACGAAAGCTCATGCCAACCTGCCGTCGGAGATAACTGGTTTGATATCTGGAAATTATCCTTTCGAGATAAATGGGTATTTCCCAGTCTGCTCGGTAGTGTCAACAGTTATGAGTACCCCTGAACCTGGGCGGGCATACATAGATTGTGGACAAAAAGCTATAAGCATAGATCGAGGAGTTCCATCCGTCGTCAATTATCGAAATGCTGTGGTAGAAAAAATGAGCGCCGAACACGGATACCTTGTTTTTGACACGGCCGAGATGAATTTGAAAATCGGTGACAAAATTTTACTGAGGCCAGCTAACTACTCAGACACCTTTAACCTTTACGATTTTATAAACCTCATAAAAAATGATCGATTAGAGTCAGTCATTCAAACCACCGCCCGTGGCACATTCAAATAAAATCAGGAAAACATTATGCAACTATATCGGCCAAATCTAGGCGCCACAATTGATCTGATAGAAACCCCAAGCCTTCTTATCGATCTTGAATTAATGGAATCGAATTTTAATGTTATTTCAAAAACTTATTCCAATACCCTATGTAAAATGCGTCAGCATGCAAAAAACATAAAGTGTCCTGACATATTATGGCGCCAAATAGAAATTGGTGGCACTTTAAACGGGGTGTGCACAGCCAAGGTTTCAGAGGCTGAAGTCATGGTTGAAGGCGGCATACGGGATGTGCTAATCACCAGTGAAATTGTAGGTGAAGATAAACAAAGAAGGTTGGCATACCTGGCAAAAAGAGCGGATGTGAAAGTTTGCATCGACAATGAAACAAATTTAAATTCTTTGTCCTTAGTAGCTCAGGAAATAGGTTCTGAAATTGGAGTCTTGATAGAAGTTGATACATCCATGGGGCGGACAGGCATTCGAACTGCTGAACAAGGAGTCGAACTAGCAATATTGGCGGAATCGCTAGCTTCGATAAAGTTTTTGGGTGTTATGAGCCATCAAACAGTAGATGGCTTCGCGGATAAGGAAACACGGTTCATAGAGGGTAAACGGTATATAGACAAATGCCTGGCAGTGAAGGCCGCCATTGAAGATCATGGAATTGAAGTCACAATCGTTTCGTCAGGGGAAACTTTCTCTTACGACGTTGCTCCCCAAATAGAAGGTGTGACTGAAGTAGAGGGGGGCACTTATGCTCTCATGAGCGGTCCTGCAAAATATATGGAAGAATTTTCTCTAGCAGGAAAGGTTTTAACAACCGTTATAGACGTGACTGAAACTGAGATTGTAATAGACGCTGGACTCCGGTGCTTGGGCGGACCTCTTGGGGTAACACCAACCATCGAAGGACACGATGAATTAACCTTCATAGAAATGCATGATTCCTATAGTGTCCTCAGTGTAAAAGAGGGAAATATTTTCAGAATCGGTCAAACTTTATTTATCTGCACTTCCCAGCAGGATATATTGGTTAACAGATGGGATAATTTCATTGGAGTTCGTGATGGCGTGGTGGAAGCTGTTTGGGACATATCAGCCAGAGGGTGCCATCACTGAGTTAGCTAAACAATGTCTATATCTAAATGGTGCTTCGCTCAATGGTACGATGTCTTAAATTCAATTGTTGAACCCAAAGTCATTCCGTATCGACATTTGACAGCCGGGAAAAGCCATGGCAAAACCCTAGAGGTCGGTGGTGGAACGGGAGCAAATTTACCATATTTCGAAACGACCAGCTCCTTAACCATAGTCGAACCCGATGTTCACATGACCAATAAGCTTAGCAAGAGGGTTAATAACTTCAACAAAGATATATCCATCGTAAAATCATTTGGGGAAAAACTGCCATTCGACGACAACATCTTTGATTCGGTTGTCACAACCCTGGTTCTCTGTATGGTAAATGATGTTGAAAAAGTTATCTTAGAAATTTATCGAGTACTTAAACCGGGTGGGAAATTTTTCTTCTACGAACATACTGTTGCTGGAAGTTTCTCTGGAAAATTACTACAGCAACTTTTAGACCCTATATGGATTATTACCACCACGGGATGCCACCTTAAAAGAGATATACTAGCTACCGTAAAATCTGCTCCGTTTACCAAATTAGAATATGACATATTCAATCTCAACGTGGGGATTCCAATCACTATTCCCAACATTGTGGGTTCGGGGACCAAATGACAGTATCTGAACAGACACTTAACCATCAAGTTGATTGTCGTGGTATGCCTTTGATAAAAG
>VFFY01000015.1 GCA_009392675.1 SAR202 cluster bacterium
AGTCGTAAAACAATAGATTGGAATAAATCTCGACAATTAGCCGAAGACAAATTACAGGAATACTCTATTCGTGGAACTGTTAACTCAAAGCCTGAAGATTTGTCAGGAGGAAACCAACAAAGACTTTTGTTAGCACTTATGCCGAACAATTTGTCGGTTTTATCGATGGAGCACCCTACTAGAGGACTGGATATAGAATCTGCGGAATGGATTTGGAAGGAACTTTTAGACCGCTCCCAAAGTGGGACCATCATAATATTTTCATCTTCAGACATAGATGAATTAATAAATTTTTCAGATCGGATATTGGTGTGTTTTTCAGGTGAGATTATTGGAAACCTATCATCAAAAGAAACAACCCCATATGAAATTGGTTCCTTAATCGGCGGCGTCCAACCATGAAAGGGATCACCGGCCCCATTTATTACTATTCCACGGCTGTATTGGTATCTATGGTTTTTGTTTCCATTCTTTTGGCCTTGTTCAAGATCCCTATTTTTGAAACTTATACACTTCTGATCACAGGGTCTTTAGGGTCAATGACCAAATTAGGTGACACACTTATGGTTAGTGTGCCATTAATCATAGCCTCGGCCTCGTTAGTTATAACTTTTAGGGCTGGCCTTTGGAATATAGGGGTAGAAGGGCAAATAATAGCGGGGGCAGTGGCAGCTTCGTTTATCGCTAGAGAAATCCATATGTCGCCCGGACTTTTGTTACCTGCAATGATAGTTGCCGGATTTTTAGGAGGAGGGTTCTGGGGGCTTTTAGTGGGATTACTTAAAGTTAAAGGAGGGGTTAATGAGATTTTTGGTGGTCTTGGGTTAGATTTTGTTGCGACAGGACTTGTAGTTTATCTTGTAATTGGCCCTTGGAGTCGGAAAGGAATAGCATCCACTAGTGGAACAGAACCCTTTCAAGACAATGCTTGGTTTCCTACTATTGAAGGATTTAGATTGTCGCCGCTTGCAGTGTCAATATCACTGCTTGTTGTGCTTATGGTCCTATTTGTTTTCAATAGGACCCAATTTGGACTTAGGCTAAGGGCCATAGGCTTGAACCCGAATTCAAGTTACAGGTTTGGTATATCTACATCCAGGTATATTTTGATGGCGTTTATATTGGGAGGTGCTGTTGCTGGATTAGCAGGAGTAACACAAGTAGCGTCGATACACCACAGATTAATCCCTTCTATTTCTGGCGGATACGGCTTTTTAGGGATTCTCGTGGTTCTGTTGGCTGGATATAGACCTTCCTTAGTAATACCAATAGCATTTTTCTTCTCTATGATTGCTATTGGTAGCATTCAATGGCAGCTAAGACTAGGTCTACATTCTTCCTTGGGCGGGGTGTTCCAGGGAATATTGGTGCTTTCAGTAATTTTAATAAGTGCAATGAGACTCCTTCGGCAAAGAAGAGAACTACATGTTAAGGCAGGGGAATAAATGAATCCAGAGACCCTCGCCATTGTCATTAGCTACGCGACCCCTCTGGTTTTCGCCGTAATAGGGGAGACTATCACCGAAAAATCTGGTGTAGTAAATTTGTCCTTAGATGGGAGTATGCTCCTTTCAGCTATGACTGGTTTTGCGGTTTCTTTTGCTACTGGAAATGTCGTTCTTGGTTTAATAGCGGGAGGGTTAGTTTCCAGTAATATAGCTCTTATTGTTGCCTTTTCTTCTATACGACTGCGATTAAATCAAATAGCAGTTGGCATAGTATTAACCTTACTGGCTGCGAAACTAGCAGGTTTTCTGGGACAAGATTTTGTGAGAAAACCAGGGCCATCAGTTCAAGATTTGCACATTCCAGTGTTGGAAGACATACCGGGCGTAGGGCCTATACTATTCCAACAAAACTTACTCGTGTATTCCAGTTACATACTGGTTGGGCTCTCCTTTTGGTTTATTTTCTATACAAGACAGGGATTGAATTTACAGGCTGCCGGCGAGCGACCTGAAGCAGCTTACGCGAGAGGTATAGACGTTAATAAATTGAGATATTTCTACACCGCACTGGGTGGATTTCTAGTGGGATTGGGTGGTGCTGCTTTTTCTTTGGATGTAAAACTTGGTTGGTCAGACGGGCATATCATTAATTTTGGCTGGATAGCATTGGCAATAGTCATTTTTGGAGGATGGAATCCTATCAGGGCGACATTGGGATGTTATTTGTTTGGTATTTTGCAATTGGTGGCGCTTAAATTACAGCCAGTCCTCCCTCAACTTTCTCAAGTCCTCCCCATAACTCCATTTCCATTGATGATCATGACACTTCTATTTATCAATCATAGAAAAATTCAATACCTGCTTCAAAAAAATAGTGTATTCGGTCGATTCATAACTGCAAGGGCGCCCTCTGCCTTAGGCGAATCATTTCAGCGGCTATAGAGTTTGGGGAGGTATTAAGGCGGTAATGGGTTCAGCAAACAACTATGTAGGAGAATAAATTGGCTCGAAATATAGATCCTGAATTGGATGGGTTAGAGATACTATATTCTAAGCATGAAATATTATCGACGGTTGCCTCTTTGGCCCGATCGATGGCTGAGTATTACGATAATCTGAGCACTGTTAATGTAGTACCGGTAATGACAGGAGGAATGCAATTCTCGGCTTTTCTTTTGGCAGAATTGGAGAAGATACGACCTGGTAAATGGCTAGTGTCTCCTATATTTGCATCAGCTTATTCAAGCGATGAAACTTTAGCGGAACCTACAATAGAATTTCCCATAACTTTTGATAATCGGGTTGATTTCCAAGCACCAACAGTCATAGTGGATGACTTATTAGATACCGGGACTACCATGATGAAATTAATGAAAGATATACAATCAAGGGGACTCCAAAAAGTCGATTTGGCTGTGTTGATAGATCGGGAAAGAAATGAACCTAAAGGAATAGTGCCTCGGTTTTGTGGGTTTCAACTTAAGAGTGACCGATGGTTGGTTGGGTTTGGGATGGATAGTGAGCAGAGATATAGAGGGCTTGAAGCAGTGTACGTCCAAGTATAGAGGGGTAA
>VFFY01000016.1 GCA_009392675.1 SAR202 cluster bacterium
ACTTTATCATCATAGAATCTATAGAATCCTCATCGACACCTTTATCTCTCAGCCAAGGAATTTCGAAATTCGGCACTGGAAGCCAACACTCAGGGTCTTCAATCCTTGGGCCACCTGAAGCTGGTCCCCTGTTGATGCTGTATGCTGCAGAATCATGACCCAAAGAAGTTTGTTCAGAATATCCGGATTTGATTAATGCCAACGCAATTTCTGACCTGCGTATCAACTCCTCTTCACTCATGTTTCTGGTGAAGCGATCTAATCCGACATTGGCTCCCCGTTTTGCTAATTCTAGGACATATTTAATATCGGGAGAGTCATTTGTATGACCAATTGTGACCGCCCTTAAATCGACTTCTTCGTCCTCGAAAATGTCTAGCAAACGAATACCAACCTTATCTATTGCGCGAGTATGGCATGTTATGGGAACCCCACTTCGTTTTGCTGCTCTGGCTGCACCACGAGCGCATTTTTCTAATTGGCTATGCAGAGAATTAGGTCCTCCAACCGTCGAAGAATATTCCACATCCCAAGCAATTTTTATTATTCCGGCATGAATAGCTGTTCCTTCGATTCCTTCTTCGATTTCACGCTGGAAAAAATGTGCCACTGTATCCGGGTCCCATGAGTAATAACTTAACGGTACCCATCGGTATAAACCCGTGGCAGCGATGATATTTATTGATGAGGTTGAACTAAGACTTTGAAAAGCTGAGACTTGACGACCCAAATCTACTGGAGTGCAATCAATAATCGTTTTGATTTGAGCATCATGTGCAACTTGAAGTGCTTCATTACATCTCCGGAGTGCCTCTTTTTCATCATATAAGCCAATACGATCCATACCTCCCATTCCACTCACCAAATGCTCATGCGATAAAGTCCAACCAATATCTTCACTATCAATCACACCGGAAATTGTCTGTATTTTTGACATTACACCCTCTCATTTCAAATAAAACCTAAAAATGGACCGATTCATTTTATCGAATACAAGGTTCCTTCATTTGTGGTAATAAATAGTCTACTATCAGATATTATGGGAGGTGAGCTGATCGACCCATCGACAGTTAGAAACCTCTCACCTTCTCCTGTTAAAATATCAATCCTAAATAAATCACCTTTGGAATCACCCACTATAACAGTATCTTTTGAAGCAACCACCGGCTGATTGATCTCTGACGCAGTGTCAAACATCCAAATCAACCTGCCATTTGTCGCATTCAATTTGTACACTTTGCCAGAACCCGAGGTGACAAGCACGGCATCTTCAGTGACGACAGGAGTACTTCGAAAAGTTTCATCAAGTCTTTCGAAGATCCAGGCATATCCCGTCCATTGAGGAAACGAATCGATTAATCCCCAGACATATAAATTTAATTTAAAAGTTCGGAATTGCCTCTCGAAAGGACGTTCAATCTTCGCCCAATTTATGGCTCGCACACGGCCAGTCCAATCAGATACAAATAGAAACTCTTCGGAGATAGCTACCGACCCCGCCACGTATCCTGTTGGATATTTCAAACGCTTCTGGCCGGTTTTGGAGTCAAGGATATGAACATAATTAGAACGAGAATTGAAAGCAACAACCACATCATTGACCGCAGGAGCAGATGCCATACTAGCACCAATATCACGTGACCATAAAACTTCACCGCTCATTGCCTCTAAAGCAAGCAATCCTTCTTCGTAAGTCGTTACGTACAACACGTCTTGATAAAAAGTTGGGGAAGAAAAAATGGGAGAGTCTGCCTTATGTAACCACAAAAGCTTCCCCGTAACTCTATCCAAAGAGATAATATTTCCATTCCTGAGGGTAATATATAAGGCATTTCCAGATATGGCTGGGGAGGTTTCAGCAGGAGGATCAACAGATCTTTCCCATGACAGTTGACCTGACTTGGCATCAATGCCAACTATTCTTCTGTCTAATTGATCACCTGTGGATAGGTAGACCATACCCTCAACAACAGCAGGCGATGATTTTATAAATCCACTATTAGTTTTAAACTCCCATAATATTCTTCCAGACGGACTGAAATCGTAATTGGAAAACCCACTATTCAAAGAATCGTTTTGGTACATGTTCCAATCAGAATTCGAATTAATCTTTGCCGAATGAATGAAAATTTCTTTCTGATAAGGGGTAAATGATTCAAATAGGGAAGAATATAAGCTAGAGGTAAGTACGATTATGAAAATAGCAGTTGCGATCGCTGCATATATACCATAACGTTTAAATTTCTCCCTTTTATTAATTCTACTTATATTTCTCTGAATGAGTTCAGCTTCTGGTTCAGGAATAGGTTGAACTAAGTTAATGCGTGCCCTGCAATTAACGCAAAATTTAGCTAAGGAGAGATTTTTTGTGGAGCAGACAGTACAAACAATAACCTTTTCCATAATGGATTTTATTGATCTCTGACCTTAGTTATTTATCCACGAAGTATACCGGTACCCACACCCTTTAGAATCACATCTCCAGAATTGTTGAGGTAATCGGTACCATATACAGTGAATACGAGCCTGTTTTGTTTACCCTGTTTTTCATAGATATCAAGCAATTTTGATTTTCTATGCAATCGCTCTCCCACACCGGCTAGACCTAAAATCTCATAAGACTGACCACCATTTAGCGCTCCGCCTGTGGGGAGCCCTGGCAGATGGTGGTCTCTCTCACCGCTCATAACACCAGGTGGCCCGCCCCAGTAATTGGGATCTTCTTTCAACCTGAGTGTTAACTGATCTGGCTCTGTGGGAGGATGTTTAAATCCGTCAACTGGGTATAACGGCATTGCCATTATTGATCCATATTTGGTGGTTTTGGAATAATTTTCATCCCAATAGAGTGGGTCTGGATCAGGGATAGCCTGGGAGAACCTTCTAAGTTCAGATTTACTGACCTCGTCCCAACTTTTCCCCTCTGATTCATCACCGATGTGAGTTTCAATCTGGGGTGTGACATAAATCGCATCTTTCAGATTTGACACCCTATCATAGTCAAAACCTTTTATTGATAAAGGTGGTGGTGGTTCGAAAGGATATGGAACCTTTCTCCCATTTTTTAATGGCAAAACCACGGTTGCTGTTCCTGGGGTAGTTTCTTGGCCGTGTTGATTTCTCATTCCGCAGTCTAAATATACTATCCCTAGGCCCTCTACCTCCTCTACCGATTTAACTTTCCCCCATACCTCGAACATATCGAAGGGATAATGCATTCCTCTGTATTGCATTTCTATTTTCCATAGCCAACCTTTGTCACCGGCCCAGTCTTTAAAAATTCTAGCCATTGGATACTTACGCCAGTTACCGTTTGCCACGATATCCTCTAAATTAAAAACTTCAGTGGCAAACTTGTAATCGTAATGAAACCTTTCCCAGTTTTCCTGAGCGGCACACCATCGCGTGATGTGTGCATTACTCCAAGGTCCATACTGTTGAGGATTAATTTCTGTGCCGACCTTTATGTCTTCAAAGTAGGTTTGGTTGGTAGGCATTAGCTCACTTCTCTCAGTATTCGCGTAATTTTTAGTCGCAAGTATCTGTTATCCTGTTCTTCTCAATCGTGGGTCCAAGACATCTCTCATAGCGTCCCCAAATATGTTAATTCCAAAGACAAGTAATGTCAGGGCTCCCCCGGGGAACAGGCCAATATGCGGAGCATATGCGAAAGAATCAAGGGAAGATCGACTTAACATCACTCCCCATGAAATGGTTTCTTCCGGCGATCCAATGCCGAGAAAACTAAGGCTGGCTTCTGCGATTATAGCGATTCCCAAACCGGCAGTTGCAATGACAAGAAAGGAGGCAACGCAATTGGGCGCTATATGACGAAACATTAATCTGAAGTTGTTGGCCCCGATACAGGTGGCAGCTAATGCGTAATCTGTGCTAGCTACTGCTAGTGCAACCGACCTTATTGTCCTAGCAGATCTCGGTATATTAGTTAGAGCGAGGGCTATTACTACATTTGTTAGAGAAACTCCTAGAACTGACATTATGCAAATTGCTAATAAAAGCGAAGGGAATGCCATTAATGCATCTACTATCCTCTGCAGTATCATGTCGACGGCTCCACCAAAATGGGCACTGACAATACCTACTACCGCCCCAACAATAGTTCCGATAGAGATTACAGCCAATCCGACTATTATAGAGACTCGAGTGCCAATTAAAACGCGACTGAATATATCTCTACCGAGACTATCACCACCAAACCACTGGATAGCATTAGGAGGCTTCAACATGTAATCTGCACTCACTGCTAAAGGGTCGTATGGAGCCACCATTTCTCCTATAACCGCAATCACCGCAAAGACAATTATTACTGCTAACCCAAATGCCCCCAAGGGCTTTTTCCGGCAAAAATTGAGGGAACTTAGCAAAACAGCATTGGTTCTTATTGATCTGGTAAATATGGCATTTGTTTGATTAGTCATAGGTTGCCCCGCATATTTATGTCAGTCTTATACGTGGGTTCAGCCACCCGTAAGTTAAGTCGATGAGCAAGTTAAGAAACAGATAAATCAAGGCTATTATTAGTATAAAAGTCTGTATTATCGGTATGTCTCTTACATATATTGCGTCAATAAGCGCCCTACCCATTCCTGGAATGCTAAATATCATTTCTATAACAACAGTCCCTCCTAAGAGTCCGCCTAAAAGTGTTCCAGCCACTGTGATCACAGGCAACATGGCATTCTTAACGGCATGGCGGTTTATCACTACCCTTTCCGATAGGCCCTTTGACCTTGCGGTCCGGATGTAATCTTCTTGAATCACTTCAAGCATTTGGGCTCTCATCATCCGCATCATTGTTCCGTTTACTGAGAATCCGAGTGCCAAAGCAGGCCACACTAGTTGTTGGATACTTTTTAAAGGATCTTCCCAAAGGTTTTTGAATCCAAGAGGAGGAAACCAATTAAAATAGACTGAAAGAACAAGAATGACGATTAGCCCGACAAAGAAAGTTGGCATTGCTAATCCAAATATAGCTATACTTCTGAAAACGTAATCTAAATTCGAATCTTGTCTTACCGCCGAAATGATTCCTATCGGGATTCCCATTACTACTGCTGATAAAAAGCCCAACAGGGCCAATTGGACTGTAACCGGAAACCGCTCTTTGAATACCTCTGATATAGGCCTATCGTCCTCTAGAGAGACGCCAAGATCGAGTCGAGCAAGTTCACCCATCCATCTTAAGTATTGGGTGGGAAGCGGATCATCCAACCCCATTTGAGATCTCAGAAGCAAATAATCTTCCTGAGTGTAAGTACTTTCACCATCGGCACCGGAGAGTATCATGAGGGCAGGGTCGCCTGGTACGATCCGCATAATAATAAATATTATCAACGTAACCCCAATGGCGCTTGGGATGAAGGTAAGTATTCGCCGAATTATGTATGCGCCCATCTGTACCTATACCCCTTTGGCGTTCGCGAAATTGGTAGGAAAAGACCTTTTCTCCCTCGAATATACCCTAATTCATAAGAAATAGGACCCCGCCAAAATTCGAAAGGGTCCTATTTCTTACGGGTAATTCCCCTTTTGCTACGGCTTGTTATCCAACCACACTTGGTCGTATCTGTAAGTTGCCTGATGAAAATTTGGCGGTACATATCCGTTTACGTAACTCCACCATCCATGATTCAGACTAGGTCTTAGAACACCTATCCATACCGGGTCGTTATAGAGTATGTCCGCCATATCCCTAAGCGCGGCACCTCGTTTTTCTAGGTCTAGCAGGCCTTTTTGCTGTTCGTATCCAGCTGAGAAATCGGCATTCTCCCAATCCGTATAATTGATACCAGAAGTCGGCAGGTAAAGCAGGCTGTGATAGGCATCTGGGTCGCCATATTCAATACCTTTACTTTCATGCCACAGCTCAAAGTCCATGTTGTTGGCGTCAGTCAACCGAGCACCACGGTCCTTTCGGATAACTTCGACATCAATATAAAATTCCTTCAACTGAGGCTTAAGAACTGCACACTCATCATTCTGATTGGTACCACAATTCACGGTTGTCTTTAACGGGTTGTCAGGACCGTATCCAGCCTCTTTCATCAGGTTTTGCGCAGTTATCAAGTCTTCCTCGACTTGCCCGCTCACAACAGACCTGTAACCAGGCCAGGTGAAATACTCGTCGAATGAATATATCCAATCAAACATTCCTAAATATGGTGCTGATAAGAACCCTATGCCATCAAAATTAAGTTGGTTAAACTCATATCGGTCCAACCCTATATTGATTGCCTGTCTGACTCTAACGTCATCCAGAGGTGCTTTGTTCTGGTTCGCGATAAATCCACGCCACCCTGGAGCAAGTATTTGCTGGAATGTTACCTTGTCTCCAAGAGCCTCTTTCATTGCATCAACATCGGGTTTCTTAGGCGTTGAAAAAGGCGGTACCATATCTACTCGGCCAGTTCTAAAAGCAGCTATACGAGTTGATGCGTCTGGTAGAACAGCCAATTGGTACTCATCAAGATATGGCCTTCCTTCTTTGTAGTAATTGGCATTCTTTTTAAGGGATATCATCGAGTCTACTTCCCATTTATCCAATTGGAACGGACCCATCCCATCCATCTCTTCGAGAGTTAAATCTCGACCAGCACCTGGGCCATCGATTTCTTCAAGTATTGCCTTTGGCTGGAACAACATATACGCCATGGATATACATTGAATGAAAGAAGATACAGGAGCAGCGAGTGTTATCTCTACTTGTAGCGCATCGATAGCATTTGCTTCATCCGCTGCGGCCCTAAGACACCCCCCACGAGGCAAGGGCTTATCGTTAGGCTGTTCAAGTAATCTATTGACGTTGTAGGCAACGTCAGTAGCGTCAAAAGAATTGCCTTTGTGAGTAACTATCCCTTCTCGGACATCAAATGTGTACGTAAGACCGTCAGAAGAAATTGACCAATCAGTGGCTATATCTCCGACTAATTCTGATCTAGTCTGCGTGTCTGTATTCAATAGGTTTCCGTGGACATTAGAGAATATAATTAAGTTCGCTATTGTCCTTCCTCTATGATGGTCGAAATATGCAGGGTCTACCGTATCCATTTGAACTAAAGTCCCGCCGTATTGCGGTCCCTTTTCGCTTATTGCTGGTGCCTTATTTCCTACCCTCAACTCAATCTTTTGTGGGGTAGGCACTAGTTTGGGAACGGATTGAGCAACAGGGGTAGCAGCTGGTGCAGCGGCTGCCGGTTGAACTGGGGCTGCAGGAGCCTGAACTGCTGCTGCAGCGGCTTGAGCCGGAGCTGCCGCTGCTGGCTGAGCCGGGGCGGCAGGTTCACTACTAGAAGAACATCCAATGATTCCTATACTGAACAAGGAAACTATTATCGCTGCAATTATACCTTTGGATCCCATGGCGTAAACCTCGCATTTTACTTCTTCGTTTTGACAATTAGGGGAGCCGATTCGCATCTATTTGGGCTTACCCTCCATTTCCAACCCAGAAAAATCACAGATTCTGTCGGGTTGCAGGAAGTCTAGTAAAAGTCAAATAGCCGAATTTAACATAACCTAACATGGTATAGTCCATTGCGCCATAATAGGTGAATAATCACCACTTGGCAATACTAATCTAGTACAAACAACGCATAGCATTG
>VFFY01000017.1 GCA_009392675.1 SAR202 cluster bacterium
GAATGTGTAATCTTCACGCTCCCCGTTTTTGCCTTCCCAAATCATAGCTATTTTGTCTCGTTTATCACCATTAGCATGTCGATCAATAGCTTCATGAGCTTTATTCAACCCTCCTCCGGGCAACCAGTCCAACTGCTTATAAAGGGATTCCCAATCAAAATCTTTATACGATTCTTCAAGATCGAGATTAGGCTTAACCTCCATTTTTTCCACTGAAATTTTTTTTATAGGTTTGAAATTTGCCTCTGCCATAGAACTAACCTCATAAGTCATTTGTGTAGAATGGGAATATTATCAGGATCATGGTTTATAGTGCTAACTTTCTATCATTGTCCTGAAAAGAAATGTTAGAAGTGCTAATTAGGAACAATATTTTGAGATATTTCATATGGATACTTTCGAAAAAATTTATGAGGTAGTTAGGCTGGTCCCGTTTGGAATGGTGGCTACCTACGGTAAGGTTGCCCAACTTTCCGGTGTCAATAATGCTAGGTTGGTGGGTTACGCCCTTTCCAATCTCCAAGCCGATACAGAAATTCCATGGCACAGAATAGTGAACCGAGATGGAGCAATAAGTTACAGAGAGGGAAGAGGACCAGGTTTGCAAAAAAATCTGCTGAAATCGGAGGGGATAGCATTTAGTGAAAAGGACCGCATTAATTTGAAAGTATATCAGTGGTAGCGGCCAAGACCTTATACTCAATTTCTTGACCCCTTGGAAAAAAGCTTCCTATAATTCTTTCACCACTAGCAATCAACCAGAAGGAGCCCGTATTGACCTACCAAACAATCCTATATGACAAATTTGAAGGAATAGGCACTATAACCCTCAATAGGCCTGAGGTAATGAATGCCCTCAGCACGACTTTGTATCGTGAACTAGATCAAGCCATAACAGAGGTTGAGTCGGATGACGAGGTTAAAGCAGTAATAATCACTGGTGCTGGGGACAGAGCGTTCACTGCGGGGGCAGATATCCATGAGATGACAAGAAATGCCGAAAGTGACAATCCCCCTGGCCGAGACTCTAACAGACCTACTTATGCCTGGCATATTGGAAGCTGCACAAAACCAACCATAGGAGCCCTTAACGGTTTGGCCTACGGAGGAGGCGCTGTTTTAGCTTCCAGTTTGGATATAAGAATTGGGTGTGAAAGAACAAAATTTAGATTTCTTGCAGCTGCATATGGAAGAGTAAATTCAACATGGAGTTTACCTATGCAAGTAGGTTGGCCTAAAGCCAAGGAATTGCTGCTCACGGCCCGGGTTGTAGAAGCCGAAGAGAGTCTCCAAATAGGATTGATAAATCATCTTGTTAAGTCTACTGAGCTCCTAGATAAAGCCAACGAACTGGCCAAAATGATTGTGGGCAACGACGCTCGCATGGTGCAAGGGATAAAAAAACTTTTGATAGAAGATATAGGCGAAAACTGGGAGAGCACCTATCAAAAGGAGCTGAATGCTCAAGCCAATGAACTTGAACCTACACCAGTATTGGAAGGATTTAAACCTTTTATAGACCGCAAAGGTAGAAAAGCTTAGATCAAGAAAGACAAATGGCTGGTTGTGTGTCGAATTATCAGAACAAAATAAAGTTGAACCGTAATTGGAGTAGGGAGATTAGGGTATGAAAACGGCAGCCATTGGAGTAGGAGCAATCGCAGGAACATTAGCTGGTTTTATGGCTAACGAAGGCGATGATGTACTAATGATAGATCCATGGAAAGAACATGTGGATGCCATGAACGAAAAAGGACTGACCTTGGATGGCATAGTGGGAGAATATATTGTCAAAGTTGAAGCTATACACACCGACGAAATCCCAAATATAGAGGATAAATTTGATATGGTGATTATAGGAGTAAAATCCTATGACACTAAAAATGCCGTTAACGCAATGCTACCTTTCATGAAAGAAGATACCTGTGTGGTGAGTCCTCAAAACAGTATAAATGAAATACAAATAGCTCCCCTTGTAGGCGCTCATCGAACCGTCGGATGTATAACAACGATTTCTGCTGGTATGTATGAACCCGCACACATAACTCGTACCGGAAGTGTTTCCCAATCTCTACAGAAAGAGCCAATTTGTTTCACAGTAGGAGAATTGAACGGAGAAATCACCGAAAGAGTTCAAATAATAGCTGACCTCTTCACTCCTGCAGGAAAAACTTTAGTTACCGACGATTTATGGGGCCAACGTTGGTCCAAAATGGTGACTAATTGCATGGTTAATGCGACCGCAGGTATGACAGGACTTCTTAGCCACGAAGTAAGGGCTGACAAAGAAACCCGTAATCAAATACTCAATTTGGCTATCGAAACTGTGAAAGTTGGTAGGGCCCTTGGCTACAATGTGAAGCCTCCGATGGGTGAATTTTCCCTTGAAGACATGGAGAAAGGAGCTGGACCAGAAGGCAATGAAGAACTCGACAAAGTTCTCCAAGGCAACCCTCCTGAGGTGCCGGGTCGTCCCTCTTTGGCGCAAGATGTTATTAAGGGCCGAAAAACAGAAATCGAATACCTAAACGGTATGGTTTCAGAAAAGGGTAAGGAGATAGGAATACCCACTCCTTATAGTGACGCTGTTACCCAAATACTTAAGGGAGTTGAATTAGGAGAATTTGAAGTGGGTATGGATAATATACATAGAGTTTCAAATATTGTAAGGACATATTATGCAGAATAGTCAATCGTTAAATGGGAAGGTGGCTTTAGTAACCGGTTCCGGCCGGAATATAGGAAGAGCAACTGCGTTACGATTAGCCTCTTTGGGTGCTGCAGTGGCAGTAAATGCCAGAACAAACGAATCAGAAGCCAAGTCAGTGGAGAAAGAAATTACAGACAATGGTGGACAGGCCGTTGCGGTGTTGGGAAACGTTGGATCAGAGAGTGAAGTGAAGTCAATGTTTGAAAAAATTGAAGGAGCATTAGGAAACGTCACCATACTGGTAAATAACGCAGGGCTCAGAGAAGATCAGTTTACTTCCCAAATGACAACCGAGGAATGGCGTAGGGTTTTATCCGTAAACCTTGATGGCCCATTTTACTGTAGCCGAGCAGCTATACCAGGAATGATAGAAGCTGATTGGGGAAGGATAATAAATGTATCTGGCTTGAATTCATTTAAAGGAAAGGATGGATGGGGACACGTCTGTGCCTCAAAAATGGGAGCAATAGGGTTAACACGAGCCTTATCAATCGAACTTGCCGCGAATAACATATTGGTCAACCACATAGTCCCCGGTGCGTTTGACACTTCCGATGCATCCGGAAGCAATCCGACACCGGTCGTTACAAACATACCTGTTGGCCGACTCGGATATCCAGTTGAGATAGCCTCGGCAGTAGATTTTTTGGTATCGCCTGAAAACAACTTCATCACCGGGCAAACAATACATGTAAATGGCGGGGCATTTACTTATTAAGCAAAGGCGAATAGTGACTCTTTCGGAGCTTCAAACTGAAAATTAAAGTACTTTATTTCGCATCCTACAGAGAACAATGTGGGAAAAATACAGAAACATTTGCATTGCCTAAAGAAAGTACGTTGGCTGATCTTATTGCTCGTGTTTTAGAAGCAAATATAGGAATAAAATGCTCCCCTGAAAGAATGGTTGCAGCGGTGAATGAAGAGTATCAAACACACGACCAGGTGCTGCTTGCAGGAGATATTGTGGCGCTGATACCCCCTGTGAGTGGTGGATAAATCAACCAGGAGCCAGTTTGTCTAAGAAGATTAGCTACAAAACATTCATAACCCATAATGAGTTGAACATTGAAGAATTATCAGCAGATGTCATTGCAGATCGCAACGGTGCTGTTGTGGTTTTCAATGGAATAACCAGAGATCATACAGATGGAAGAAAAGTTTTGTTCCTCGAATATGAAGCCTACCTTCCAATGGCCAAAGCGAAACTCAATGACGTCGCCGAAGAAATGTGTGACAAATGGGACGTATCCGTAGTGATAGCCCACAGAATTGGCAGAGTAGATATAGGGGAATCTAGCCTAATAGTGACAGTTGGGTCCCCACACAGAGCATCTGCTTATCAAGCCAGCCAATATTCAGTCGATAGAATAAAACAAATAGTCCCTATCTGGAAAAAGGAGCATTTTGACGGTGGAGAAGTCTGGATTGGCGATGCAGAAGGATTTAGACCGCTGCCTGAATAAACTTATACTAAATTTGCTGGCGGCAAAATATAGGAAAATACCTGTTTAGGTAGGATCGGAAAAAGGGAAAATATTCCTAATCCATTACTTTTACTATGAAAGTATATTTTCAGGTATTTCGGCATACACATTAGATTGGAGTACGTATATCGTATGTTTGATACAAAACTGCTAAGTGTTAATCCATATATTTTCTGTTTACATTACGGTATTCGTATATATATATAGATTAGTTCCGAATTTCACAATTAATTGTCTTGCCACGACTAGATACTCAAACCTATAATTGAAGTTCAATTAATTGGAGGGATCGCATAGAGGTCTAGTGCGGCCGCCTGCTAAGCGGTTAGGGGATGAAAGTCCTCTCATGGGTTCGAATCCCATTCCCTCCGCCACAACTGAAAAATTATGGAGCTTGCAATAAAAAGATGCAAAGCTATCACATTTGGACTACAGGATGCCAGATGAACAAGGCAGATTCAGAGCGACTAAGCAGTGCTCTAAATCAGATGGGTCTTGTGTCAACGGAATCAAAAGAGGCAGCCGACATAGTTGTGCTTAACACATGCGTTGTACGACAGAACGCTGAAGACAAAGCCGTTGGAACTTTGACCAGCTTAAAGCCGAGTAAAGAGCTGAATCCAGAAAAAGTTATTGCTCTAATGGGGTGTATGGTTGGGCCCAACACGAGTGCTTTAGAAAAACGTTTCCCCTACGTAGACGTATTTATGGCACCCCAGCAGTACAACCCACTAATTGAATATCTCGGAGAAAAGTTAAAAATTGATACAGACGGCTGTATAGGTCCTTTAACTGCTGCTCCCGCAATAAGCACCTATATCCCAATAATTCATGGGTGTGACAAATTTTGCTCATTTTGTATTATTCCTTATCGTCGTGGAAGGGAGAAAAGTAGATCTGTGCAAGAGATTGTTCATGAAACCGAAATGTTGGTAAAAAGGGGAGTTAAGGAAGTTACATTGCTAGGTCAAAATGTAGATTCCTATGGCCACGATCTAGAAGGAGCAATTAACCTTTCAAACTTGTTGGTAGCTGTAAACGAAGTATCTGGCTTGGAAAGAATAAGATTCCTAACCTCACATCCCAATGATATGGAAGACAGCATAATAGAAGCCGTGAATGGTCTAGAAAAAGTTTGCGAGCACATAAATCTACCTTTTCAGGCCGGCGATGACGAGATTCTGCGCACTATGCGACGCGGTTACACAAACGAAGAGTACAGGCGGCTAATAGATAAAATTAGAAATAGGGTCTCCGGTGTGAGTATAAGCACAGATTTAATAGTTGGTTTCTGCGGAGAGACTGACGAACAATTTGCAAACACTCTTGAAATGATCAAAGACGTAAAATTCGACAAGGTCCATTCGGCGGCGTATTCCACCCGAGAAGGTACTATAGCTTCAAGGAAAATGATCGACGACGTAGAAGAAGACATAAAAAAAGAGCGCCTCAAAATAATTAATGACGAACAAGAGAAAATAGTGGCCAGCATTAATTCCAACCTCAAAGGAAAGACTCAGGACATCCTTGTCGAGGGGCGGAAAAAAGGGAAATGGTTTGGCAGAAACAGGAATGATAAGCTGGTTTTTCTTGATAGTGACAATGTGAATGCTGGCGACATGATCAACGTAAAAATAAAAGAGACGAGCCCGTGGTATTTGGAAGGCTCTATGAGTAACGACATCCGAAAGTAACAAGGAATACATATAAGATGGTTATAAAAATAGATAAACAACCCATACCAATTACAGAAATAGAACAATCGGCCTTCTGTCAAACTGACGAAGAACTAGCCTCAAAAACTTTAGAACAGGAGTTTAATTCCGGTGTTCGTTGGCAAAAACTTCCAGTAAGTTATATGCGAACCAGCCCGGAAGAACTTGAACAAAAGATCTCTGCAGCAAAAAAGAAGCTTGGTAATAAAATCGTAATACTTGGTCATCATTATCAAAGGGATGAGGTCATCCAGTTTGCGGATGTTAGGGGTGACTCCTTCAAATTATCCCAACATGCTGCGGAATTAAAAGACCCCGAATACATTATCTTTTGTGGTGTTCATTTCATGGCCGAAACTGCTGAGATATTGAGTAGCCAAACACAAAAAGTCATCCTACCCAACCTCACCGCTGGATGTTCCATGGCTGACATGGCTCATATTGATGACGTAATGGATTGTTGGGACGATCTCACAGAAATACTTGGCGAAGGGTCCGTTATACCAATGACCTATATGAACTCCACCGCCGCAATAAAATCACTCTGTGGGAAAAATGGTGGGATCGTTTGTACATCTTCCAATGCTTCAGCTGCCTTCGATTGGTCTTTTGAAAAAGGAGAGAAAATCCTATTCCTTCCAGATCAACATTTAGGAAGAAATACTGCTGTAACAAAAGGTGTAAACCTTAGCGAAATGATCGTTTGGAATCCTTTTAAACCCTTGGGTGGGAATTCGATTGAGTCGATTAAAAATTCTAAAATCATTCTATGGCAAGGCCATTGCTCGGTTCACACTAGATTTACGGTTGATCAAATAAAATCTGCAAAAAGCTCTTATGCCGATGTCTCCGTCGTCGTACACCCAGAATGCACATTAGATGTAGTCCAATCAGCAGATTATGTAGGCTCAACAGAATACATACGGCAAATAATTAATGAAGGAGAGCCCGGAACAACCTGGGCGGTAGGCACTGAAATAAGTTTAGTGAATAGAATTGCCACTGAAAACCCGGATAAAAATGTTTTTTGCCTGGATTCGGTTGTCTGCCCTTGCTCTACAATGTATCGGATCCATCCCGCTTATCTAGCCTGGGTTCTGGATGGACTACTAGAAGGGGTCGTGGTAAACCAGATAACAGTAGATGAAAACACTAGAAAATATTCGAGGATAGCACTGGATCGGATGCTATCTATAAAATAAAATATCCTCCCGACCCTAAACACACTCAAAATGCCCCGCCTTCAGACACAGGCTGGGCATTTTGTTAGGAGACAAAAGTGCAACTAACACCCGATATTGAAAAACTCATTGATTTAGCCATCATGGAAGACTACTCCATGGGTGACGCTACCACTGATGCACTGATTCCAAAAGAAACTATCGGCAGTGCTACGGTAGTCGCAGATGAAGGAGGGACCATAGCGGGTTTAAACCTCGCTGTGAGGGTGTTCCAAAAAATGGACTCATCTCTTGAAACCATTATATTGATCCCAGATGGGTCAGAAGTAACTAAGAATGACCGTGTACTTGAAATTAACGGGTACCTGTCATCAATTCTGACAGCCGAAAGAACTGCGCTTAATTTCCTAAGGAAATTGAGTGGAGTGGCCACTGAAACCGCCAAATATGTCGATGAAATATCTCATACAAGTTCCCGAATCGTCGATACTAGGAAAACCACTCCGGGGTACCGAGCTTTGGAAAAGTATGCTGTGAGAATGGGTGGTGGTCATAATCACAGACAAAACCTCTCTGATGGAATACTAATAAAAGACAACCATGTAAAAACATTAAAACTCGAGGGCTTGAACCTGACAGGAGTAATACAAAAAGCCAAGTCCAATGCATCTCATACTATAAAAGTTGAGGTTGAAGTCGAAACGGTAGAACAGGCTGTAGAGGCTGCATCTGCCGGAGCTGACATAATATTGTTGGATAATATGTCGACTGAAGAGATGAGGAAAGCTGTTGAATCATGTCCGGATAGAGCTGTCACTGAAGCCTCCGGAGGTATTAATTTGGAAACTGTCAAATCGGTCGCTGAAACCGGGGTAAATCTAATCTCAGTGGGGGCGATAACTCACTCGGCACCGACCCTAGATTTGAGTTTAGATATTGATTAATAGAAGGATTGCATATTAAGTCGCATATCTAACTAGTTCTTTGAATCGATAAATATGGTGACGGGGCCATCATTAATCAAAGAAACTTGCATTTCCTCTTGAAATTTTCCAGTCTCCACCTTTAGTCCGGATTCTTTGAACTTTCGAACTGTAATATTGAAAAGCTTTGACGCATTGCTGGGTTCCATAGCACTTATAAAACTCGGCCTTTTACCCTTTCTGGTATCCGCGTATAACGTAAATTGGCTCACTATTAATAAATCGCCTTTTATGTCTTGAACAGACAAGTCAAATTTACCCTTCTGGTTGTTAAAAATGCGAAGTCCTAAAGTTTTACCTACAATGTAGTCGACATCTTCGGAATTATCCTCGGCGGCAATTCCGACAAAAACCAAGAGTCCTTTTTGAATTTCCCCAACAACAGAATCTGAAATTTTCACATTTGCAGAGTTAACTCTTTGCAGAATTACCCTCATTATTCCGGCTGAGAAGTGGTTTTAGGCCCTGATGACGCAGAAGTATCTGATGAAGAAGATTTTGTGTCGCTTCCCGACTTCGGCTCTGTTGAAGAAGAGGATTTCGTGTCTGAGCTCGATTCACTAGTGGTTCCTTCGGTTTCAGAGGAATTAGTGTTCTTACCTGACGAACTACCCTTTTTACCGTAGTCGTTAACATACCAACCGCTACCTTTAAAAACTATCGGCACCGCAGAAAACTGCCTTGTTGCCATCTTGTCACAGCTGTTACAAGGTTGATCCACAGAGTCCCTAAAACGAAGCCTCAGCTCAAATTCTGAGCCACACTCTTCACATTTATAATCATATGTTGGCAACCTTAACACCATCCCAATATCGTTATTAAGCTCAAACAATCAATCTAGCATCGGGTATATGCCGTGTCAAACCCGTTTACTGAAACTGCAAATAAATAAAGCGGAAAAATAGGCCTTTAAATCCCGACCATCCAGGCCTCAGAAATTTCAGCAACTGAGACATCCAGCAACCCCGGAACATATAATAGCTCGCCGCCAACTTTACCCAAATTTAGCACTTCGACC
>VFFY01000018.1 GCA_009392675.1 SAR202 cluster bacterium
CGCCCTCTTAAATAGGATCCTAAAGCACGTGGTAGGCCAGCAGGTGTTGCCTCATGACATCTTCGGCGAAGTCGTTGTTTACATCTCGCCATACAGAATGTATGTGGTTCGCGCCGTTTTGTCTGTTGTCGAATTCCACCACGAAATTTCCTCCGTGAATTCTGTAGTAGTGTTCACCGCTAGTATCAGTAGCTCCACCCCAAGCAAAATGAACATTTTCTAATCCATATTTTTCAAGCTCGGCAAATTTTTTCTGTGCTAATTCCTCGGGTACTTGATTTATGTATTCTGATATTAGAGATTCGATAATTTCTCGTTGAGTTGCTGTCATTTTTGAGATTGATAGGCCTTCCTCAGCGGGTAAGGAAACTTTGGAGCTGTTGTATGTAATTATGTCGTACGGTGCAGACTCATAAATTATCGCCTTCTTTTTCTGTCCTTCATCAAAGTTGCTCATTAAGTCGATCGCAATATCTTCCCGATGGCTCAGAATCCGCAGACCATTTTTTGGCCCTTTTCTGACCTCGGCCGGGTTAGCCCCGAAGAAAAAAGGTGTCATAGCTATGATTTCACCTTTCCAAACACTGAAATGCAGCGAAACGTGATGTCCTTCTGCCCTCCAAGCCCAAGGATCATCCCCACCAGGGGTTCCAAATACAGTGAAGTAATACAATTCTGGATCCCTCTTGAATGATTTCACACCTTTTTCTTTCTCAAGGGGTCCCAATACGTTTTCAAGAGCAATTATTTGTCTAGCTTGCTCGTATGACCTGTCAGTCAGACCAGTCGACATCAACTTAAAAGCTAAATCCCTTTGATTGGGTTCCATGTCTCTCAAGGCCAAACCATGGCGGTTCATAGGGGGGTAGTACCAAAATATTCTCTCCCCATCCAAATATTCGAAACAAGCTTTGCTTTTTTGGCCTGGCGAAAGACTTTCTAAAAATTTGGAACCAGCTTCGGTCATTTGGTGGACCAATTTGCTGTGTGCTTTCGTTGCTGCCATTTCTAGCCTCCTTCGTTTAATTGATCAATATTTTTTTGTGTTGGTTGTGCGACGTAGATTAGCATTTACTATGCGCCGTTACTAGGTTTTGACTAGTTTTTGGAAGCTTCTGAGAACATCGGGAGGAGTAGTGTAGTGACTCATATTTGTTCTAGCTACTTCTGCGACATATATGCTCAAATTGGAATCAAGGCACAAGCCATGCGGAGCAGCGAATTGACCGTTTTCAAATCCATACCCCATATCTCCAATGCGCTCTAATACTTTTCCAGATTGGTCCAAAACGCTGACTCTGGGACCTATGTTTGGCACATTTTTACTCACATTGTTTCCGTAACCTAACTCGGCTACGTAAATTCTTTGTTGTTCATCTATGTAAATAGCACAGGGCCTATGAATATTTGACCAAGCAGCTTCAAATTTTCCTCTCTTATCAAAAACTTGCACTCGGTGATTTTCTCTGTCACAGATGTAAATATAACCATTTTTGTCTGTTGCAATGTTGTGTATGATGTTGAATTCACCTTCACCAGTTCCGGGCCCTCCCCATGATTGCAGGAGGTTTCCGTCAGGGGAATATTTATGTATTCGAGAATTTCCGTAACCATCTGTCACAAAAATGTCGCCTGTTTCTGGGTCTGTTGCGGTGTGGGTACATCTATTGAAAGGCTCTCCACTGAATAGCCCTGAAGAGTTTCCGGGGTTTCCTATTGTCATCAGTACCTTTCCGTCAAGGGTGCATTGTCTAACAGTATGATCGCCATCATCGGTGCAATATAAGGTGTTGTCTGGTCCTCTACTTACACCATGCGCTCTTGTGAATACACCTTCACCCCATGATTTTAGGAATTTCCCATCTTGATCAAATACCATCATAGGGTGCTCACCTCGGTTAAAAACGTATACATTGTCATTTTCGTCCGTAGCGACACCAGCGGTTTCAGGCCAGGAGTAACCAGGTGGCATCTGTTCCCAATTCTCGACTACGTTATATTTAAAATCCCCATTGCCAATTGTTACTTGTGAATCCATAAAAGTATCCTTAGGTGATTGTTTTATTCATCTTATTTGTCTAATTTATTGGATGTGGACGCGATTATACAACGGTCATTTTTATGAAAAGGTGTAGAATGGGTTTATAAGCGTAAATGCCCTTATGGAGGTTACTGATTATGGCTGGTTCAATAGTTTCATTACGATTATGTTTGGGAAGCCGTGAGCCAATGAAAGAGGTTGCACAGGCTAATTTTCTTACAGGCCAAGGTATGGAGGGTGATAGGCATATGCGCTCGGATGGGCTACGTTTAAAGAGACAGGTACTGGTGATGGATGTAGAGACCTTAAACCATTTTGATCTTGAGCCTGGTCAAGTACGTGAAAACATAACTTTGAAAGGTTTAGACTTATCGACTATTTCCGCTGGGGATAGGGTATCTTTAGGTGCCGATGTGGTATTGGAAATCACCGGAGATTGTGAACCTTGTTCTCGTATGGATGAAATACGACCTGGGTTGAAAGAAGAAATTGATGGAAAGAGAGGGCTCTTGGCGTTCGTAGAGAAAGGGGGGGTCGTTTCAGTTGGTTCTGAAGTAGGAATAAACACCTTTCAGCTATAAGGGAAACTCATCTATTCCCAATATTTTCTGAGCCTTTATATTCAAATTAAGTTTAGTAAGTGGCGCGGCCTCCACTTATATCAAATACGGCCCCAGTGCTGAAAGAGCATTCATCAGAGGACAGCCAAGCTACCAAAGCAGCTATTTCGGAAATTTCACCAGTTCTTCCGATGGGGATTCTATCGACCATGTATTGAACTTGTTCTGGAGTAAATTCCTCTAATATACGAGTTTGGACCACTGCGGGAGTAACACAATTTGCCAAAACTCCGGTGCCTGCTAACTCTTTGCCTATAGATTTTGTAAGGCCGATCACGGCAGCTTTGGTGGACGAATACGGAACCATACGTGGATTTCCTTCCTTGCCAGCAATAGAGGCAATGTTAACGATTCTTCCATAATCTTTTTCTAACATATGAGGGATTACCTCGTGACAAAAAGAAAAGACCCCTCGAAGATTAGTTCTATATACCCTATCCATTTCCTCGACGCCCAATTCCCAAATATTTCCGTTAGCTCCACCTATTCCTGCATTATTTACTAATATGTCTACCTTTCCCCATTTATTAATTGCTTTATTGACTGCTTCTTGAGCTGTCTTAGGTTCGGCAACATCTCCAATGGAGATTTCTACCTCCTGGGTTCTGGAGGCAATTTCACTAGCTGATTGCTCCATCATATTGGCGTCCAAATCTACCATTACCAAGTTTGCCCCGTCGTTGGCGAGGCGTTTGGATATTCCATAACCAATTCCTGTCGCGGCACCGGTAACAATGGCTATTTTACCGTCAAATTTTTTCATATCAATCTCCTAATTTAGTACTGGAAGTTAATGAAAAGGGCAAACCCACAAAGCAGCTTTTTCTTCCCATTCATATTGACTTGCTGAGGCCCCTTTTGCTTTTACTGTGCTATCAGCTAATCCGTAGGCCGTCGAAAACATTAATGTCACTATTATGACCAACAACGCAAATGGGAATATGAGTGGTATTTCCTTCATGTAAAGTTACCCTTATCTTTTCTTCATAAACGTCATTTGCTGGAAGTCCTATCATACCTATCTTCGAGTCTAATAATGTCGTCTTCTCCAAAATATGAACCCGATTGCACCTCTATTATTTCAAGATTTTCGCCCTCGTTATTTTCCAGTCTATGCTGAACTCCCTTTGGTATGTATGTTGATTGGTTCTTTTCTAGTGTCATTGACTCACTGCCCTTTGTAACTGTTGCAACCCCAGATACCACCACCCAATGTTCTGTTCTGTGACTATGTATTTGTAGTGAAAGGGCATGTTTTGGCAAGACAGTTAGTCTTTTAACTTGGAATTCTTTCCCGCTATCTAAAATTTCATAATGTCCCCATGGACGAAATACTTTTTTGTGGCTTTCGAAAATCGATGTGCTTTCAATCGGGATTTTATTCACTAAGTCTTTAATTTTATGTTCTCGATCCCTATTTGCTACCAATATTGCATCCGGTGTCTCTACAACAATCAGATTGTCAATATGAGAAGCCGCGATAGTCCGATGCTCGCTCACGATTATGGAATTTTGGACGGAGTCAGTAATAACATCGCCCTTCAGCAGGTTGTTTGATTTATCAGGAATGTGAGAGCTCATGAAAGAACTCCACGATCCTAAATCTGACCACGTGGATTTTAGTGGAATCACCCAATTTTTAAAGGCATTTTCAGAAGTTTTCAGGTTCTCCATGACTGCATGGTCGATAGATTTGCTTGGACAATCATCGAATGCTTCGGGTTCAGGCCGAAAGAATATGCCATCTTCTGTGCCATTTTGAATGGATCTTTCACAGGCCTCTAAAATTCTTGGAGCGTGGATTTTTAAATTTTGAACCCAAGAACTAGCTTTTACAAGAAACATCCCGCTGTTCCATAGGAATTCTTTAGACTCATGCATTCTTTGTGCGGTCTTAGAATCTGGCTTTTCGTGAAACCTTTTCAATTCAAAGTAGGCACTTTTTGTCGGCGCTCCTTTTTGGATATAGCCAAAGTTTACGTCGGGGGTTTCCACCTCTATTCCAAATGTAACTATTCCCCCGTCCTCTGCTAATTTAGAAGCAGTATCTACAACCTCAAAGAAATCTTCATCTTCTTCTATAAAATGGTCGGATGGCATTGAAAATAAAATATGGTCTCCCAAATTCCTCAAAAGATAGAGTGCTGCAAGCGTCAAGGCGGGAGCTGTATTTTTGGGTAAAGGTTCCAAAAGGATTTTTTCAACTGGAGCTGAAATGGAATCTAGGTGGTCGGTAAGCAAAAACCTATTTTGTTCATTGCACACGATCATAGGTAGAGCTAACCCCAGGTTCAGTGATCGCTGGACGGTGTTTTGGATTAAAGATGTTTGGCTATTATTGGTTAGAAAAGGTTTAGGATATTGATGTCGGGACAGCGGCCACAATCGTTTACCTGAACCTCCTGCCAATATAACTGGTCTCAAATTCACAACTGATAGAACCTCTCTAGGGACGCATTACAAAGTAAGGATTATTCATCAATGATTATAAATTTTTATCAATAAATGGGTCAACAAATTGAATTGATATCTTGTGTGAAGGTGACTTTGTAAAATAAAATCATTTAACAAATTCCTATTTTCGGGTAGGGTAATCAGCTTGTTGAGGGAATTATATAAGGAGAAATATTATGGGTATCTTGAATGGGAAAACTGTAGTAGTAACTGGTGCGAGTCGAGGCATTGGGGCAGAGATCGCCAGAATTTTTGCGAAAGAAGGAGGAAACGTAGTTTGTGCAGCGAGGACTTTAAAAGAGGGGGATCACCCTTTGGAAGGATCATTGCAAAAAACAGTAGGCGATATCAATGAGGCCGGGGGCGAGGCCAAACCAGTCGCAGTCAATATATCATTGCCTGAAGACTGTGAGCGCCTTTTTGCCGAGACTCATGAATTATATGGAAAAGTTGACGTACTGGTTAATAATGCCGCCTTGACATATTTTATCCCTGTGAGGGACTACCCGGTTAACCGCTGGATGAGGTCTTGGGCAGTCAATTTTCACGCGCCATTTATTCTAAGCCAGTTAGCATTGGAAGATATGATCTCAACTGGATCCGGGAGCATCGTAAACATCTCCTCCGGAGCGGCTATCGGCCCAGGCCGTGGCCCATATCCAAATGTTCCGCCAAACTCTGGTGGCACTTGTTACGGGGCCGAAAAGGCAGCCTTAGAAAGATTTACCCAAGGCTTGGCTCAAGAAGTATACGGAGATGGAATTTCAGTAACTTGTGTGTCTCCATCCCAAGTAGTTCCTACACCTGGAACCGTTTTCCATAATTTAGTAACAGGTATGGATGACCCACGAGGTGAGCATCCGGAATTAATGGCCAAGGCGGCACTATTATTAGCTACTGAACCAATGGATAAAGTAACGGGTAGAGTGACATATAGCCAGCAGATTCTTAAAGAATTCGGTTGGATAGATGAAGCCAAAGGCACAGGAGTTGATCAAGATCGGGTGGGGAGTGGGTATAGCCAGGTATAATTTGCACTCAAACAGGGTTAGAGATGGGGATACCAGCCTTATCAAACACGGTATATAAATCCCTTGCCTTTGACGTCCCTCTGTGGTTAGTTTGAACTAACCATTCATATAATGGGAGAGTGTTCTCTATGGTAAGGAATTTATAAGGTATTATAAAATGCAAATCGTAGAGGTGGAGAAGCTATGAAACTAACTCAGGCTAGAGTAATCAACTATAGGAGTATTGACGATTCCTCATGGGTTAGGGTTGATGATGTTACTGCTCTGGTGGGAAAAAACGAGTCAGGTAAGACAGCATTTCTTCAAGCTATTAGGAAGATCAATTCTATTTCTGGTGAAGAAGACGCTTTTATTATCAGAGATTACCCTCGAAAAGGGTACATTAAGTATAAAAAAATACATGATCAAAATCCATGTGAGGTAGCACAGGCAGAATTTAAGCTGAATGCTGAAGAAATATCTCAAATTGAGGCGAATTTTGGTGATGGGATATTAGCTTCAGACAAAGTGATCGTCACCAAGAATTACAAAAATGAACGAAATTGGAAAATTAACCTGGCAGAATCAGTCTCTCAACCTTCCAATGTGACGACTTTTACTCAACCGTCCACACCTGCTCCGACCTCTATTCAAAGTGCTGTGCAGACTGTGGAAGATGTTAGTAATGTTTCGGAGAGAATTTCAGAGCAATTTCTAGAAAAATGGCTCCCTAAATTTGTTTATTTTGACAATTACAGCCTTATGAGAGGAAAGATATCTATCAATGAGCTCAGGCAGAGGTCAGAAAATGGAGGACCTTTTGATGATGCCGATAGGACATTCCTGTCTCTTTTAACTTTATCCGGTGTTTCTTTAAAGGATTTGGAGAAGGATTTAGGATATGAGGACATAAAAGTTGAATTAGAATCTGCCTCAATAACCATAACTGATGAGATATTTGAATATTGGCAACAAAATCGCCAATTAAAAGTTCAATTTGATGTATCTCAAGCCGATCCCCGGGATGCTCCTCCTCTAAATCAAGGAAAAATTTTACATGTAAGGATAGAAAATGCGAGGCATCGTGTCACCGTGTCATTCGATGAAAGATCGAAGGGGTTCGTTTGGTTTTTTTCTTTCCTGTCGTATTTTTCGCATTTGGAAGAAACAGAAAGCGGTGATTTGGTAATTCTACTCGATGAGCCGGGCACAGCGCTTCACGCGATGGCCCAAAAAGATTTCTTGAGATTCATGGATGAAAGGCTTTCACCAAGATGTCAGGTTCTTTACACAACCCATTCACCTTTTATGATTGATCTGGAAAAATTGCATCGAATTAGGTTAGTTCAGGACATGGATGGTGTTGGTACTGTGATAACTGATGACCCTGTTCATAATGACAAAGAGACCGTATTCCCGTTGCAAATGGCCCTGGGGTACCAGATGGCTCAAACTCTATTTCTATCTCCACACTGTTTGATGGTTAACTCTCCGTCGGATTTGATATATCTGCAAGTTTTGGGCGATATGGCGGCAGCTGAGTCAGGTATAAGGATCGATCCAAGGTGGGTGATAATACCTGTAGGTAGCACGGATAACCTTTCCACCTTTGTCACTCTTCTTGGGGAAAACTATGTTAGTGTCGCAGTGATGATGGACTTAACTCCTACCAATAAGGAAAAGATAGAGGCTATTAATAGGAAAAACGAATTAGAAGGTGAGAACCCTGTAAAGTGGGTGCAAGTTACTAGAGTAAGAGACGCTGACATCGAGGATTTGTTTGATCCAAAGACTTATTTGCAATTGGTCAATCTTTCTTATGCTAAACAACTGGAACAAACATTGACTATGAAATCCATTACTGAGAGTAATCCAAGGATTGTGGAAAGACTGAAAACATATTTCGCGAAAACAGGAATCGCCGGCGGTGTTTTTGATCGATATGTGCCAGCAGCATATCTTCTGGAAAACTTTGAGGATTTCAAAA
>VFFY01000019.1 GCA_009392675.1 SAR202 cluster bacterium
AGAATATGAAATATCTTCAGGATCTGCGGTCAGCCAACTTGCCGGAGTAGTCATGCCAAGTGGGGTGAATTTAATATGGTCTCTTAGTGCAAATTCCTCAGCTGAAGGACTGAGTATTGCAGCCGAATCTGGGAAAATTGTTACCGATATGTCATCAGCTATAGTAAGGCCAGGAGCTGAGTTACTTGTGGTAAATTGACCATTGGCTTTTTGTACCATTGGAGTGAGCATTTCCCCGGAGACATTGCTCACCGCATCTACTACATGCTCACTGGATACTGCTATTCCGTAAAGAGCGGCCAGGCCGTTAAATTTAACTGGTGGATTCGGATCAAGTAGCATTAAGATTCTTCCACCATCTCGAAAATATTTCAAAATCGCCGTTAATTCAGACTCGTCCAAATCTTTATTTTCCTTAGGTCCTGCAATTATTAATACGGCGGCATTGCTAGGTACAGATTCAAACTGTTTCAAATTCAAAGGCATCACAAAATAATTGTCTCTTTGCATACCTTCTATTGCTAGATCTAGGCCTTCCAATCCGATTGCGCCAGTCATGGGGTCTCTGGATACCGATGTCTCACCATGACCAGTTAGGTAATAAATGACTTTTTGCTCCGTCCCTGTTGCTATTAATATACCGGTCACAAAATCTTGTTCTGTTAAAGCGGTAACGCCTTCAAATTTGCCATCATCTGCTTCAAATACAATTGATGGGTAAGTTGTCACGTTATATCTCAACGCTTCCGATCTGTTTAATTCAGGATCCACAAAAGAAAAACTAAACTTGTCAGATCTCCTGTCAAATTCGTTTAATAGGTCTTCAGCCGATTGTCGTTGGTTGCCTGAGGAAAGGGAGGACACAAAGAAGGCATACGCATGCACCGGCTGATTGTTTTTGGAAAGGTTATCCAATATCCCATAAGTTTGTTCTGAAAGTGTGAAAATCCTTGTGGCTGTCACATCAATCCTAGTTGGGTTTTGGTACATTAAAAAGTTTGCTATTAGAAGAATTACGAAGAATGCTAGAGTCATAATGGCCACATTTAAGCCGTATCTTCCTTTTCTTCCTACAAGGAATATTGCCACTGCCCTTGGCGATAGTACTAGTGCTAGCAATATTAATCCGGCGCCAGCCATCAGAACCCACAGCGATAAATCTTTGAGACCTTCAAAAGCTAAATTAATGGAACCACCGAAAATAACAGCGAAAATGCCTGCAGATCCTAATGTGATGCTCCAAAAATTGGAAGATTTAATGGACGATAATATTATTTCAGTATAAGAATCATCATTTATTTGAGGTTGAAGTGACATCCTTATCTCCACCTTCTTGTTTCAAGGGAACGTATTGATAAGAATAAAAATATCGCCACAATGCTCAAGAAGTAGACTACATGGCTTAGGTCGATAACCCCTCTGCTGAAATCCGACAACCTAGCATTCATGGATAGTGCATTAATGAATTCCGCGACTGCGCCATCCACTAATGATGAAACCCTATTTACGAACGAAAATATCAGTAATATAGCTGTTGCTACTACAGCTGATATTATCTGGTTACCTGAAAGAGATGAACCTAGCATACCGACTGCAAGAGCAGCCGCCCCATGTAGTATTAGTCCGAGATAGGCGCTGATGACTGGACCCGTGTCTGGGTTGCCGAAAAAGTAGACGATAAAAACGTAGTACAAGGTTACCGATTGGATTGCTAAAAGCATCAAAAGACTAGCGAGGTATTTGCCTAAAACTACTTCCCATTCTCGAACTGGAGATGTTAATAATAATTCCAGGGTTCCTAATTTTTGCTCCTCAGCTAGTAGTTTCATTGTAATAAGAGGGGCAAGGAACACTATGAAGAAACTTGCCCAATCGGAAAGCCCTCTCACTCCAGCCTCAGCAAATGGCGTACTCACGTCAAATACAAAAAATACCCCGGTCAAAACTAAGAACATAGCTCCCACTATGTAGGCAGAGGGGGTCGAAAAATAGGCTTTTGTTTCCTTTCGGGTGATAGCGATTAAATTTGTCAAGAAGCTTCCCCTAGAGGACTGGGTAATTGCTCTTCCTCTATTGTGAGCCTCAGGAATATTTCTTCCAAAGACATGCCAAGTGATTGTAATTTCAAAAGTTCCCATCCATTAGCTACAACTGTTTTGGCTAAATCGTGTCTAAGATCCTGTCCTATATCTACCGTTATATGATACCTGTGGTAAGCTCCGCCTGTTACTGGAATTCTTTCGATTGATTGGACCCCTTTCACCTTTTCTAGCACAGGGAGCATTTCCCTATTAGGCCCTTTTACCTCAATTTCTACCCTTTCTATCCCTGATAAACTGGTACCTAAGTTGCTAGGATCGTCAACAGCAACGATTTGCCCTTCATGAATAATGATGACCCTGTCACAGATCATGCTTACTTCTGGAAGAATGTGCGAACTTAATATCAAAGTGTGTTCTTCGCCTAGGTTTTTTATTAATTGCCTAGTCTCTACCACTTGGATGGGATCAATTCCTATAGTTGGTTCGTCCAAAACTAAAACATCAGGCTCATGTAATATTGCCTGTGATATTCCCACTCTTTGCCGATACCCTTTAGAGAGCTTGCCGATTATAGTATCTCTATATTCTTCAAGTCGGCACAGCTCAACCACTTCGTCTATTCGTTTTTTTAATTGTGAGGAAGACATTCCCCTAATTTGACCCATGAAAGACAGGTAATCACTGACTACCATGTCCTCGTATAGAGGTACTGTTTCCGGTAAATATCCGATGTGTCTTCTAGCAAGTAGGGATTGTTCAACAATGTCATATCCTGCAATTTTGGCAGTGCCGGAGGAAGGCGGGATAAATCCGGTTAATATTTTCATAGTGGTCGACTTACCAGCCCCATTAGGCCCGAGGAAGCCAAGGACTTCCCCTTGCTCTACTGAAAAATTCAGACCTGTTACAGCAGGGAAATCACCGTAATATTTAGTTATGTCTATCGCTTCAATCAATTATGTAGTCCTTAATTCCTGCACATCACATTTCACCCGGAATGGGTTGACGGTAAAAAGAGAACTGAGGAATGTTAATCTAACCGGTTCCAGTGTACAAGCATATTTTAAACTCCTTCACAATTACAATGATATTTTCACCTTTTTATCAGACCTATCTGTAACAAATGTACATGCTAATATTTATAGAGGAACATTTGGTTGTGATTACGAGGATTGATTATCATGCCACTCTCGGAAAATAGAATCATATATTTTGATCACGCCGCAACTACTCGTATGAGACCTGAAGTCTTGGATGCAATGTTGCCATATTTGCAATTCAGCTATGGGAATCCTTCAAGTATATATACCTTAGCCCAGGAGGCTAGGAAGGCGGTTGATGAATCCCGAGAATCAGTGGCACGAATACTTGGCGCTAGAATTAGCGAAATAGTATTCACTAGTGGTGGGACTGAGTCCGATAATGCTGCAATTAAAGGCACTGCCTCGGCAATGCGTAATTTGGGTACCCACATTATAACGACGGAAATTGAACATCATGCTGTTTTACACACTTGCCAGCAGATGGAACAATTTGGGTTTGATGTAACTTATTTGCCTGTTGATTCCTATGGGATGGTTTCAGTAGATGATGTTTTGGATTCTATAAGAGAGGACACCATCCTTGTCAGTGTGATGATGGCAAACAATGAGATCGGGACTATCCAACCCATCAAAAAAATTGCAGAAGCTGTTAAATTATCAGCCCAAGAAAAAGGGAAAACCATATTGGTTCACACTGATGCAGTGCAGGCGGCTGGTTCACTTGAGGTAAATGTAAAAGACTTAGGGGTAGATATGCTAAGCATTTCTGCACATAAATTTCACGGTCCACGAGGCGCAGGGCTTCTTTATTTAAGGAGGGGTACCCCCTTTGAACCGTTGATAATGGGAGGTGGGCAGGAACGGCAAAACCGATCTGGCACTGAGAACGTTCCAGGAATAGTGGGGTTAGCAAAGGCTTTAGAGCTGGCGGTAAAGGATAGGGAAGAACTAAAAAGCAGCTTATCAGACAAACGGGACAGGATAATTAAAGGGCTAAGAGATGAAGTTGAAGGAATGACTATAAACGGCCATTTAACAGACCGGCTTCCTAACAATGTCAGTGTATCTTTCCACGGGGTCGAGGGCGAACCTATTCTTCTAGGTCTTGATTTTGCTGGAATTTGTGCTTCTAGTGGAAGTGCATGCTCATCAGCCTCATTGGAGCCGTCTCATGTGTTGCTAGCGATAGGCCACTCTGCTGAGTTAGCTCAAGGTACCCTTAGAATCACTTTGGGTCGGGATAACTCTGACGAAGATGTAGATTATCTCATGGAGGTGCTTCCGAATCTCATAAAAAAGCTACGTGATTTGCCTTCCTTATCGGCCCATCCTTGATTTACGATGTGATAGATTGTTGAGCCTGTATTTTAAGAATTAAAGCATTTAGAGAAATCATGATTATTTTTACTAATTTTAGATCGATTTTAGCTGTTTTGTCGGCCTGTTTAATCGCAATCACTTTTTTTGTGTCCTGTAACTCGGAACAATTAGATTTGGGAGCAACTGGCAGAAACCTTGAAATACATGCCTCACGACCTCAAGTTGTTTCCAAGGCGTTTTATACCCAAGACGGCATCACAAAGATTATTACACCAAGTGCATCAAACAGGAAACTGGCCGTTGTTAACACGACGATAGTTAATAGAAGTAGCACGGTTATACCAATATCTGTAGACCCAGATGCTGCGACACTTGGTGACAGAAGAGGGAAGAAATCTAATGCAATAGATCCTTTTGCACGGTCCAAGGAGATTTCAGGAACCATAGAGCCAGGTCCTGATGTCTTGGAAATAACGCCTGTTTTGTGGGGGGAAATAGAGCTAGCGAGAGGTTTTCAGGTATCGGGCAGTTTGGTTTTTGATGTGCCGAAAGGACTGCTTTTAGGTACAATATTTTGGGATGAAGTTGAATATATACCTGTAGATTTTATCGATTACTGGAAAGATAACGATTAGTGTTAAATTGCAGACAAGCTAGATACAGTAAATTAAAGAACTACTTTAGGTAGCAAGGAGAATATGTTATGGCCAACACTGTTGAAATAACTGACAGTAATTTTCAGGAAGAAGTACTGAACTCAGATATACCTGTGCTCATTGATTTTTGGGCTGATTGGTGTCAGCCATGCAAGATGATAGCTCCTGTAGTTCAGCAGATCGCCGATGAGTATGAAGGCAAAATCAAAGTGGGTAAATTAGACGTCGATAGTAATGCGCAAACTTCTTTGGATTACAACATCAGAGGAATACCAGCTCTTTTGATATTCAATGACGGGAAACCAGTTGACCAAATAGTGGGCGCCGTTCCTAAATCCATAATTCAAAAGAAAATTGATGATGCCCTTTCTGGGTAATTTTATTAAAATACCTGTTTAATGTTAGGGAACAACTTAACCTGGGAGTGGATGAGGCCTGGTGGTCTCTGCGGACTTCAACTCCGTTGGCAGCAATCCTTCGATTGGTGCGGTGGGTTCGACTCCCTCGCGCTCCCGCCATATGGCTGATGTCTTATCTCGGATAACCTGTGGGTGTAGGATTGAAATTACTTCGCACGATACAGAAAGAGTTAAATAATACTTCGGTGAGTTTAGCTACTTTAGGGCTACTAGTCTCAACCTTGGAATATCCAGATATCGATATCGATGAGGAACTGGCCTCATTCAGACAGTTGGAATCAGTGCTGTCTCGGAGAATTCAGTCAAATTCAAGCCTATTGCAAAAGCTGAATGAAATCAGTGAATATTTTTTTTCAGAATTACGTTTCTCCGGGAATGTCAAAAATTATTATGACCATAAAAATAGTTTCATAAATGAAGTTTTGAACAGGCGCCAAGGGATACCAATTTCCCTCGCTATAGTTTACATGGAGATCGCTTCTCGCCTGGGGATTGATGTTGCAGGGATTGGAATGCCAGGACATTTCCTCGTTCGTGCTAATGATGAAACTGAAACATTCTATATAGACGTATTTAATAAAGGGACAGTGTTGAGTAAAGTAGAATGTGAGGAAACGTTTGATGATCACGTCTCGCCTTCGTTCCCTTGGGACGACCGTTATTTGTTGCCAGTAGATGATAGATACATAATTGTAAGATTATTGCGAAATTTGAAATACATTTACTTGAGTGAAGATAAAACTAAAAAAGCCTATGAGGTTATAGATTTAATAGTTGGTCTTGAGCCGGACAATGTTTTTGAGATTAGAGATAGAGGGATGATAGGCTTTAGGATAGGCCATCAAAAGCAGTCTATAGAGGACCTCAAGAGGTTCCTGGAAAAGGAGCCTGTCGGACGTTCGGCTATTGAGGCTTCAAGTGTATTAGAACTTCTGGAAAGGACTCACAAGAAATGGTAGGGGATGTGCGTATAATTCATCCCGACGTTCCAGCGGAGGAAAGAATGAGAGAAAAGAAATATTGGCTAATGAAGTCAGAACCGTCTGATTATTCCTTTGAAGAACTTAAATCCGAAGACAAGGCCACAGCCGAATGGGACGGAGTCAGGAATTATCAAGCCAGAAATCTCCTACGGGATGAGATAAAAATTGGCGACAAGGTATTGTTTTACCACTCCAATTCAAAACCTTCTGCTGTTGTTGGAACTGCAGTAGTAGTCAAGGATGGGTATGCGGATTTCACGGCCTGGGATCCGGATTCAAAACATCCAGATACTAAAAGTACTTCTGATAACCCAATATGGTTTATGGTTGATATCAAGGCTGAGTTGACATTTAAAGCGCCTATATCCCTGCAAGATATCAAAAAAATTCCTGAGCTTTCGGAAATGGTTTTGGTAAAAAATTCCCGTCTGTCAGTCCAACCAGTCAGGAAAGACGATTTCGATTTCATAGTAAAAATGGGTATCGGACAGGGATAAATAAACTAAGTCATGGCTACTCAAAAAGGGGCCTTATTAAATTTACAGAAGTCAGTCTGGCAATCATTGGAAGATCTCTGTGCTGGGTTAAATTCGGATGACTGGAACACTAGTACAGATTGTCCTACCTGGACGGTCAAAGATTGTATCGCTCACCTAATTGGAATTGAACATAGGTTGCTTGGCCGGGATGTACCGAATGTGGATTTGCCGGATACCAGCCACCTTAGGAATGACCAGGGATTTAAGAATGAGGTAGATGTGGTGTCAAGACGGTCTAGTACAGTAGATGAATTGATACAAGAATTCCGAAATGTCAGTTCAGAAAGACTTATTATCTTGGAGTCTCAGTCTGATTTTGGCTCTGCAGCCGAGTCTCCGATTGGGCAAGGAAGTGTGGCAGATCAGGTTTCAGTGAGAATTTTTGATTGTTGGATACACGAACAAGACATTCGTCGAGCAATCGGAAAACCGGGAAACCTTTCAGGTCCAGTGGCTGAACATTCTTTCCAAAGAATAGCTAATGTTATGCCATATGTTTTTGGTAAAAAAGTCAATGCCCCAGAAGGAAGCTCTGTTAGATTTAAGATTTACGGAGCACACTCTTTTGATATAGGAGTGAAAGTTGTGGAAAAGAGGGCAGTATTAGCACCTGAATTATCTCAAGCAACAATTGAGCTGGAAATGAATGATGAAACCTTTCTTTGTCTAGCTTGCGGTAGGTGGGATCCAGATAGGGCTATTATGGACGGCAGGGTTGTTATCAAGGGTGACGAATCCTTTGGCGCATTAATTGCCCGGGAGATGAATTATATGGTTTAAAGGAGGCTCTGCGGTTAGCCGTCTAGTAGTATTTTGACAATATCCCCGGCTACTTCCTTGGCCCTTTCTCTCAATGAGTTTTCATCCAAACTTCCAAGTGGATGAGGCACTACTGCAAATGGGAATTCCGGAATTCCTCCCATTTTGGACATAGCCACGGCACTACTCACAAACGGTTCCGTACATATTACAGCGGCTGGTAAACCTCTTTTCTCAAACTGAATTCCGTCGTGCACACTGCACGAAGAGCATGACCCTCAATCACCTGAGGCTGTGATAATCACATCACATTGATTGGCTAGCTTTTCTAGCAAGTCCGGAGGGCATGGTCTTGAAGCATTACCTTTGTTATCTTCAATAACAGTCCCTAGCCCATGATCATCCCTGAGAATCTCATACACGTATTGGAGAATTTCTACAGAGTTCTTTTTGCCGTTGGCAAGAAGACCGACCGTCAATCCATTGAGAGATTCTGGGCGTACCGCTAGCAGAGAATTCTGCGAATTGGCCTCTATTGTTGGATCCAAAACTCTAATTCCTTCGACCATAAGTTACCCCTTTTTCTTTTCCATAATCATACAGTATCTTGCGATTTGCACTTGCCCATATGAGTTTAAATTAATTCCTTTGTGACAGATTGGGATCCTACCCCGCCTGCCCAAAGTGGTATGACGCATGAAAAAGCTCCTGCCGCCCCCCCTCCCACTAGTAATGTGAAGCTTTCTGGTGTCAATGCAGAGTGTGTTATCTCAGAGCCTGTTGGTCTGAGCCCTGGGGGTATAGATCCAAATCCCCACTCTTCATCTGTCCTTACGGCCATTTCATAAAGGAAATCTCTAACCTGATTCTTGGTCCATCCAGCTTTTTTGAAAGATTGCACATGTTCCGGACAAAATATTATTACTATCTCTCCTTGGTTAGGACCTGCAGCAAAAAGAGCATCTCTGAAGCTTCTAAGTATGTTTTCAGGATCTTGGCTTGAGTGATTACTTACTTGGATCGGAGATAGCCCTGCGAACACAGAAACGGTGTTGGCGTTTTTCGAAAAACCCCTGTCCTCCCCCGTGTTAGGCCACGGTCGGAAATCTTCATTCTCAGTTATACACCAGGTATATTTACCAGCATGCCCCAGCGTTGCTTTGTCAATTTCTCCAGATCTGGAGCCGGTGCAATTAATTACAACTAATCGAAGGGCCCTGCCAATGGTCGCGTTTGCTTGATGCCCTGGGCCGAAGAGACTTATTCCACCATTTAACCCTATTTCTTTTGCGATTGATCCGGTCACAAGCGTTAAAATGCCTGCCCCCATAGTACTAGCGGTGATCCCGTGGAGATTAAATTTTGATTCAACTAATGCCTCCACCGCTGTTACCACTATTGGAAAATATTCTGGTTTGCAACCAGCCATCACTGAGTTTATGGCGACTTTGCCTATTGTAATTTCCCTGCCTTTGACAGGCTCAACCCCTATAACATCTTTATTAGATTTACCTGAAAGGTCTATAAATTTAGAAACTTCTTGCTCGGTGGGTAAATTAATTGGGAGGCCATCAGTCCAGCCTTGCTTAAGAAAGTATTCACTCGCTTGCTGGAAGGTATTGAAGGAATAGGTTTTTGCCATTGGTGATGAGGACACGATTCCACCCTATATCAGTGAATTTTTGTGAATAGAAGACACATTTTACTCATTTATAAAGGAACACTACTACTAAACTGGCAATTTAAATCAAGGCATTGGTTGATTATATGGATTGAATTACAATAATTTAGGTAGTAATATCTCTTTATTCAGAACTTAAATTCATTTCATGTAATTCAGATATCACTAGGGGGATTTAATGGGAAACAAAGGCAAATCACTTGTTGTTGTTCAGCTTTCAGGAGGAAACGACTATTTGAATACTGTGGTTCCCTACGGCGATGACGAGTATTACGACTTTAGGAAAACCGTCCATATTGAACAAAACAAGGTCCTTCCCATTGATAAAGTTTATGGTTTTAGTCCTCATTTAGCACCTATCAAAAGACTTTATGACCAAGGAAAAGTTGCTGTCATTAACGGGATTGGTTATGACAACCCAAATAGATCTCATTTCCGTTCTATGGATATTTGGCATACCGCCCAGCCTGATGAAATAGGCACAGAGGGATGGCTTGGAAAGGTTATTAGAGATCTGGATCCGAATGCTGAAAATGTCTTGACTGGTGTGAATTTCGGTAGAGGATTACCAAGAGCCCTCGGGGTGCGAGGAGTCCCTGTTGCGTCAGTTGGTAACTTGGACACGTATGGGTTATTCCCAGATATAAAAGATGAGTCGGCAAAAAAACTTGCGCTTGACGCGTTTGCCCATATGTATGGTGGCGTACAGGGAAAGGACCCGGTTCTTAATTTCCTGGGGCAGACAGGAATGGATGCTTTGAAAGGTGCAGATATACTCAGGACCGCTCCTCAAAAGTATAGTTCTGCTATTGAATACGCCGCAAATCCGATTGCCCAAGGAATGAAAAGCATAGCTCAGGTTATGCTAGCTGATTTCGGTACCCGAGTCTTTTATACACAACATGGTAGTTTTGATACCCATTCAGGGGAAATCCTTACACATGCAAAACTTTGGGATGAAGTATCTGGTGCGGTGGGAGATTTCTATGATGATATGCAGGAACATGGACGTGAGGATGAAGTTGTAGTGATGATATTCTCTGAATTTGGAAGACGTATCAAAGATAATGGTTCGGGCACTGATCATGGCTCTGGCGGTGTTGCATTTATCATCGGTGGTGAAGTTAAAGGTGGAATGTATGGACAGTATCCCTCGATAAAAGAGGCGGATCACTTGGAAGGGGATTTACATTTCAACAACGATTTCCGGTCCACTTATTCCACCATTGTTGAAAAGTGGTTTGGGTTGGACCCTGTTCCGATAGTAAATGGTCACTTTGAGCAGTTTGATTTCGTCAATGCCTAAATAATAAGACTAATATAATCCGATTTGGCACTAAAAGATAACTATTCAGAGGTGAGAAATATGAGTCAGGATGTTTCCTTGATGGCCCATCTTATGAGACGGGCTGGGTTCGGTGCCACTCGTAATGAATTGGATGAATATTTGAGCGATGGTTATGAGACCACGGTGGATAAATTACTAGATCCTGGTGAATCCAACCACATGCCCGATGATCTAATTCGAAGGTATCATGTTGACCAATCAGAATTGAGACAACTGGATTGCGCGGGTGCTTACTGGCTCTACCGCATGCTGACGACGAGCAACCCTCTTGAAGAGAAATTAGCTTTATTTTGGCACGGACTGTTTGCGACAGGCTACGCCAAACTAAATCAAGCCCGTGCATTACTCAACCAAATTGACATGTTTCGACAATATGGATTTGGTAGTTTTCGGGACTTACTAGTTGAATTGTCTAGGGATCCTGCAATGATTCTGTGGCTAGATAATAATGAGAATCATAAAGAGGCCATCAACGAGAACTACGGTAGGGAATTGCTCGAGTTATTCTCTATGGGTATTGGTAATTATTCAGAAGACGACATTAAAGAATGTGCTAAAGCTTTTACTGGGTGGACTTTAAAAAATGCTGAATACATGTCAGTAAGGGCAAGTAAGGATTCTATATGGCCTTATGGCAGGATAGCCTGGCATTACGAATATCGGGCAGACGATCATGATAGTGGTGAAAAAAAGTTCTTAGGTGAAGTTGGGAATTTCAACGGCGAGGATATTGTTGACATAATTGTCACCCAGGAACCTACTGCCAGGTTTTTATCGACAAGGTTGTTTCAATATTTCGCCTCTGATGAAGTAGATGATGATGGAGTGCAGGTAATAAAAGCAATGATGGATTCTTATTTTGAATCCGGATTTAAAGTGTCAGCTGTATTGAGAACTCTTTTTAACTCGGATTATTTCAAATCAGAAAAATGCCGATATTCGAGAGTAAAAGGCCCCGTAGAATCTGTTGTAGGCACGGCGAGATTAGCTGGTAGTTATCAGGAACCCACTTTGGACGTGCATTCTTTATGGGCACAAACAATGTTTATGGGACAGGGATTGCTTGCACCACCGACAGTTGAAGGGTGGCATGAAGGAGTGGAGTGGATAGATAGCGGTTCCTTGGTTGAGCGTATCAATTTTGCAGCTAAGGAATTAAGCGACCCGACAAAAGACGGTGTTCAAGACATAATTAGGAGAGTCACTTCTGGTTATAGAGATTTTATTCATGCTGAAAATTTAGTAGATTCATGTCTGGATTTTATGGGCCCTATACAAGTGGGAGCAAATACAAGGGAAGGGCTAATTGAATTTGCGGAATCCCAAGGCAATCTACAGCTGAAAAATGGGAAAACTGATCAAGACGGATCTGCCCAAGTTGCTCGCCTGATTGGAATGATTGCCTCGACCCAAGAATACCAGCTAGCTTAAACCACGAAAATATAAAGGTTGAAATCATGGTGATTACTAATACGATTAGTATTAGGTACCTTAAAACAATAGGTATAGTCAATAATGGTTTCAACGGCCGTGGATTCGCTAATCCATACGATGTTGCCATTGGCCCAGAGGGCAACATATTTGTATTGAATCGATGTGATCCTGCCAGAAGAAACGCGATAAGGGTAGGGGTCTGTAATCTTGATGAAGAGTATCTATATGAATTTGGTTACGGATTCGGAGATGGTGACGGTCAAATGATGTTGCCTGTGGCGATGGTATTTGATGCGATGGGTCGACTACTCATAACAGATGAGCACACAAACAGAATAACCATATACTCTGATGAAGGTGAGGTTCTAGGTAAATGGGGACATAAAGGCGAATCGGAAGGCGAATTCAACGGTCCGGCGGGTATAGGGACTGATTCATCTGGAACGGTTTATATCTGCGATCAACGGAACCATAGGGTTCAAAAATACACTGCGGATGGTAGATTTTTGGCTCAATGGGGCTCTCAAGGAACAGGGCCAGGTGAATTTAATTTGCCATGGGGCTTGGGTTTGGATGCAGAAGATAATGTTTATGTAGCAGACTGGAGAAATGATAGGGTTCAAAAATTTGATTCCAATGGGCACCATTTGAAAACAATTGGAGACTCGGCGGTGGAGGAAGAACAACTTATAAGACCGTCGGCCGTATCAATAGATGAAAACGGCAATATATATGTCGCCGACTGGGGTAATGAGAGGCTTCAGGTATTTAATTCCGAGGGGGAAGTGATCGCTAGCCTCAGAGGCGAGGCGACTCTTTCTGACTGGGCTAAAGATTTTTTTGAATCAAATCCAGATGAGATGGAAACCCGGGAAATATCTGATCTTACCCCGGATGTTCCGGATCATTTAAATAATCCCTATCATATATCTTCTCAAACTGAGCCTTTTTTTTGGGGACCAGTGTCAGTAAGGATAGATGGCAACAATCGGTTATACGTTGTGGAATCTAACCGTCACAGAATCCAGATTTACGAGATTGAATAACACTTAACCGGCCTGAATAAATTCCAGCCAATTTCCTTCGGGGTCCTGGCAATAGCAAATTCCATGTCTACCTCCAGTTTCTGTATCGGTCATTATAGGTGGGGTTACGAATTTGACCCCTTTATTTATGAGATCTTGATAAAGCTCCTCTATATTTTCAACATTGAAACAGACGTGAGCTGCTCCCAGTTGGTTACGGTTCAAATGTCCACTAGGACTGTCCGGATAAATGTAGTAAACCAATTCCAGAGCGTGGCCACCACCCTTTCCCACAAATATCAAAGTTCTATGGGCTCCTGGGATACCAGTATGGTCACCGGTTTCAGGGGCTCTACTGTCGATCTCTCTTTCGATTTGGAGTCCTAAATCATCCCGGTAAAAAGAAACCATTTTATCTAGGTCTCTGACTACAAACCCTGAATGGTTGAATCCTGTAATCATACTTTCCTCCTGACAGATGAGCTGTAATTTGAGTATGCGCTTATCACATTGCAAACGATATAATCGCAGTGTATTCTTCAGAGTATGAATGAACTCGTAAATATACTCAAACGGCCTTATGTGTGGGGCGGCATTGGTGCAGCGCTTGGTGCTGGATTGGGGGTTAATAATTTATCAGTTTGCCTACTTGCTGTGTTGTTGGGGTTGTTTTTTGTAACCATGAGATTCACAGGCCCGCCAGAAGAAGGTAAAGAAGGCAGGTTGTTTGCAGGTGGGAGTTTGCTTATGGTTGGTTGGATTTTGGCTTTTTCAATACGCGGGATCGTTATTTAATCCCTAAGCTGTATAGAAACTTTGAGAATATTCGCTTTTTAACCAGTTAAGAGGAACAGAAAATCGTGTCTGCCAAAGTTTCCTTATTTGCAACATGTGTCCTCAATAATTTCTATCCCGATGTTGCGTTTAGTGTGGTTCGGGTTTTGAGTAAATTGGGAGTAGATGTTACCGTTCGGCAGGATCAAACGTGCTGTGGACAGCCCTTTTTCAATTCTGGACATTGGAACGATTCATCCAAGTTGATGAGAAAATTTGTCGAAAGCTATTCTGGTGGCAAAGAAGATATAGTGTTACCGTCAGGGTCATGTACTAGCATGGTAAGGAATCATTATCTTGAAGTATGCAATGAGGATGACATTGGTGGAATAAGAGATGTGTCAGGCAGGACTTTTGAATTCACAGAGTATATAACTAGAGAACTGGGTATATCTGACCTGACCCCGTTCCAATCTACCATAAATAAAAAAATTAATGTGACGTATCATGAATCTTGCCATCTCAAAAGGGAATTGGGTGTTTCCAATGAACCGATTGATCTTCTACGTTCACTTGAAAATGTAACATTAATGGATATGGATCAACCTGAAGTTTGTTGCGGTTTTGGAGGCACCTTCGCTACAAAATATCCGGAAATATCCACCGCTATGGGCGAAGAAAAAGTCGCTAATATAGTGAAAAGTGGCGCCGATATCGTTACTGCATCAGACATGAGTTGCTTGATGCATATTGACGGGCTGATTGCACGAAAAAATATTCCCCTCAAAAGCATGCATATTTCTCAAGTAATAGAGCAATCTTTAAATATGGAATGTCAAAAATGAAACCAGAGACGAAAAATTTCAATTTGAAATCCAAAGAAACCTTACTGGATCCTCAGATTCAGGAGAATTTGTCTGGACTTTATGGAGGGTTTCATAGTGCGCGTATCAAAGCATCTTCAGATACTGCTGATTGGGAAGAATTGCAAATAAAAGGTAGGGAGATCAAAAAACATGTAATAAATCATTTAGATCAGTATTTGGAGTTATTGGAATCTAACGTGATCTCCTCTGGTGGGCATGTTCATTTCGCGGAGACCGCTGAAGATGCGACTCAATACGTCGTAAAGCTAGCGAAGAAGAAAGGGGTAAAGACGGTTGTAAAAAGTAAATCTATGTTGTCAGAGGAAATGTCGCTCAACGAGGAATTGATCAAGCATGGAATAGACCCATATGAGACTGACTTGGGCGAATACATTGTGCAGCTGGCGGAAGAGACTCCGTACCACATTATTGCCCCAGCAATACATAAATCCAGGCAAGAAGTGTCTAAATTGTTCGCGGATAAAATCGGTACAAACCATACGGAGAATATAGAAACTTTAACCTCAGAGGCTCGAGACCAATTAAGGGATAAATTTATTCAAGCTGATATGGGAATAACTGGGGGCAATTTTTTGGTAGCTGAAACTGGCACACTGGCCTTGGTATCCAACGAAGGTAATGGTCGCATGTGTACCTCAATGCCTCCTATACATGTCGCTATTGTTGGCATGGAAAAAATTATCCCATCTATGGAAGATTTGGGCACATTTTTACGTTTGCTTATAAGGTCGGCAACGGGCCAGTGGATCTCAAGTTACGTGACCATGATTTCGGGACCACGGGAAAGTACTGATATAGACGGGCCAGAAGAGTTTCACTTGGTCATCGTAGACAATGGTAGATCTAAAATGCTGGCTGACCCTCATTTGAGGGAGGCATTATATTGCCTGAGATGCGGGGCATGTTTAAACGCATGCCCCGTTTACAGGAAAGTTGGAGGACATTCCTACGGTTGGGTTTATCCGGGGCCAATCGGGGCTATTGTGTCACCTATTTTAACAGGGTTGTCAGATGCTAAAGATCTGCCCTTTGCTTCCAGTTTATGCGGGGCTTGTAAAGAGGCATGTCCGGTAAAAATAGATATTCCTAGGATGCTTCTATATTTACGTAATCAGCTTGCGGAAGGTAAGAACTATCCAGATCAGCGCTCGGTTGGATTTTTGGAACGGGTTGCTTCCAAATTCATGTCTTCTTTGCTATCAAGTAATAAGGCAGTTGGCTTTTTTCTGAAAGCGGCCAACTTGATTGCAACCATAGCTCCTTTTGTTCGTAAGCCATTCCCGCCTTCATGGACAAAAAGCAGGGAATCCCCAACGTTGGCAAAAAAGACATTTGTGGATCAATGGGTTTCTTTAGATTTAGACGGGTCTTTACGCAAAAAGCATTAACCCGATTTAGGACACCTTCGTTTTTTGGCGTATTAACTGCAATAGCTCTGTTACTGAACTGACAGGGAGTTCGCAAACATAATTTTCGCATAAGTAAGCCATTGCTATATCAGTTTCCGGTTCGCGGTCGTTAAGTAGGGGATAGGTATTCCATTTGTTCCTAGTTTTTTCTGTGTGGCTGAAATAGGCGTTCCCACAAAAAATATGATTAGGGATATAGGACTCGTATAAACAATCACGCATTTTCAGGGCATGTTTGGGGTCATCTGCAATAATTGCTATTTCGATAGTTGGGTAAATATAGGAATCGTAAATGCATAACCAATTGCCAAAGGACACGGGATGCTCACTTGCGATAGTTGCAATGGAC
>VFFY01000020.1 GCA_009392675.1 SAR202 cluster bacterium
AATATCCGTTTAATATGGCATTTCGTTGTTACAATTAAAAGATTAACAGACGGATACGACAATGGAGAGTAATTATGCCCTCAATAGAAGAATTGCAAACCGCGTACAAGTCACTGGATGACAAAATTGAAATCGTTTCTGCAGATTCGATAAATCCCGAGTTATTGATAGCGTTTGATTACGAATATGCAGGATCCGATAGCAAGGTATTCATAACAACAGAAGAATTCACCGCTGTTTGCCCCTGGACCGGACTTCCAGACTTTGGAAAACTAACTATTGAATATATCCCGTCTAACTTATGCCTCGAACTCAAATCACTGAAATATTATTTAATGGGATTTACCGGGGTTGGGATTGTCCAGGAACATGCTGCGAACAAAATAATCAAGGATCTTGTAAACTGCTGTAAACCTGAAGAGATGAGTATAGAACTGGAATATAAGGTCAGAGGAGGCATTGTCACCAAAGTTTCGGTAACCCACAAAAAATAAAGTCGGTTTCTTGGAACTCCTTTGCCTTATCAGCTAGACTGACGCCCATCCTTTTGGATCACGATCAATATAAAGTTCATAAACAACCTCGGTTTAAGGAGAGCAATATGACAACTTATGTAAGGTTTCAAAATAAAGGGAATTCTTCTTTTGGAGTTTTAGACGGAGAAACAATATCTGAAATATCCAACGCCCCTTTCACTTCTTACCAAACAACAGGTAACACGTTCTCTGTAGGCGACGTAAAATTATTACCCCCTGTATCACCCAACAAAATAGTTGCTATTGGGCTCAACTATAAAAGTCATCTTGGAGACCGTCCAGGTCCAGCCGCTCCTGAGCCATTTCTCAAGGCATCCACGTCTGTGATAGGGCACGGAGACGAAATCGTAATACCCAAAATTGCTATCGATGAAGGTGTCAAGGTGCAGCCGGAGGCAGAATTAGCATTAGTAATTGGCAAAAAATGTAAAGGGGCTACTCAGGCCAACGCGCTTGATTATGTCTTTGCCTACACTTGTGGCAATGATGTTTCGGCTAGAGATTGGCAACAAAACGATTTGCAATGGGCACGGGCTAAATCTTCAGATACTTTCGGTCCGATTGGTCCATGGATGACAACAGACCTGGACCCAACAAACATACAGGTAATATGCAGGGTAAACGGGGAAGAAAAGCAGAATCAAAACACATCTGATTTATTGCACCCAGTAACCAAAATAATCGAATATGTCAGTGCAGTTATAACCTTAGAGGTGGGTGACGTAATAATGACTGGTACCCCAGGCACCCCTGGGGACATTCATCCAGGAGACACAGTAGAGGTGGAAATTAGCGGTGTAGGAGTGCTAAGCAACCCGGTAGTTTCAGAATAATCAACCCCAGTTGATAGCACGGGATGGGACTCCGCTTCCATCCCGACGGCTTTAAATTTCCCCCAGCCTATATTGCAACAATTCAGCCCCATCGCCAATAAGCCAGTACACGATAATATAGGCCCCTGCTACCACCATCGACAATTTGCCTATCAGCTCGACATAGGGGATCAATATACCTACCAACCGTTGGGTAGCATTCTCAAAATATAATACAGACACGGTAACTGACATCATTATCAAACCCATACCAAGACTGTAGGCAAGCGACCCTACCACCACATTTGCTACCCCAACTACCGATACGCCAGACCCAACAACAATTCCTACAGCAGATAGGAAAACAGGCAAAGCACAACTCAAAGAGGCAAGGGCGTAGGCGATGCCGAACATAAATGTTTGATTAATCCCCTGAAAGGACCCAAAAGATAAATTCCCAAAAACATTAACCGCCAAGCTGCGTTTCGTCAGAAGCAACCACAAACCTGTAAGGAAAATTGACATGCCAATAGCCAGCCCGATGAATGGGAGTAGTGACCCAAACAACCTAAACCCCAATGCCATTAAAATCCCGAACACACCGAATACAACAACAAAACCGATGGTGAGTGTAAACCCAATGAATAAGCCTTTTATCAAAATGAAGAAAGGAGATAGTGATGAAGAAGATTTACTTAAATGAAATCCGACATAGGCTGGAAACATAGCCGCACCGCAAGGATTAAATGCTGCTACTGTCCCGGCTGTAAAGGCAAATAGGATCGATACATCCATAATTCAGGTGATACCTTTTATGCTTTTTATAAACGCACCTATTTATCTGTCTTCTTGACCAGCCCTCCACACCAAGTCATAAACTTGCCCAAAAGCAAAGTAGGCCTTTTAAAGGAAGTTGGCCAAACAAATGTTAGGTAAGACACGATTAGCGCACTAACACCAAAAACAGCTAGTAAATTCACCTTTGTAATAAAAAAGCCAGCGAAAACGATGATAGATAAAACAAACATGTTAAAGGCTGAAACCGAGCCAAATTTACGGTTCCTGGACATGTGAAACAAAGAAATCGCTTGATTATAAAAAGATTCCTGCGACCCAATGAGTTCTGATGGTGCGTCTGGAAGATTCGGAGTATCTTCCAATATTTTTTCTATCTCATTCTTGTATCTATCTGACATGGGTTCAATTAGCTCCAAAAACTAATCTCACCAAATAATAACACCACACATGAATCCTAATTTAGGACACGAATTCCTGTCAACGATATATGTCCC
>VFFY01000021.1 GCA_009392675.1 SAR202 cluster bacterium
AAAGTTTTAAAGAATAATTGTGTATTAGAGAAAATAGAAATGGATTCTAATTCCCTTAAATCGAAGTGTTGGGAGATTATCGATAGTCGTGCTGACTGGTTGGTAAATATATCGAAACATATCCTTCTAAATCCTGAACCAGGCTTCCATGAGTTTGAAACATCCAAATTTGTGAGCCAAAAACTGCAGGAACTTGGCCTGCCGCACCAAAAAGGAATTGCACTGACGGGAATAAAGGGAATTATAGATGGTGGATTGCCTGGACCAACTATTGCCATAATCGGAGAATTGGATTCTTTGAGGGTTGCAGGACATTCACATGCTAATCCGGAAACCGACGCTGCCCATGCATGTGGCCATCATTGTCAAATTGGGATGATGCTGGGGGTTGTTGCTGCTTTCCAGGAAATTGCCAAGAATTCAAAAATCCCGGGTAAGCTGGCATTTATGGCTCTTCCTGCAGAGGAGTTTATTGATGTTGAGTATAGATATGGTCTCCATAAGGAAGGTCAAATTGAATTCATGTCTGGGAAACAAGAATTTTTGAATATGGGAGCATTTGACGATGTGGATATGGCTGTCATGGCACACACCTCCAAAATTGAAGAAGGAAAATTTTCAATTGGAGGCACAAGTAATGGCCATGTGGTGAAATACGTGCGATTTATAGGTAAGGCTTCTCACGCTGGAGGCTCACCTCATGAGGGTATTAATGCCCTGCAGGCTTCAATCGTTTCATTAAACGCTTTAAATACCCAAAGGGAGACCCTGAAAAATGAGGACACCATAAGGCTTCACGGTATTATGACCAAAGGGGGCGTTTCCGTTAGTTCAATACCTGCTGAAGTTAAATATGAAGGGAGAGTAAGAGGTGGCACAACTGAAGCAATTGCAGATGCTAATTTGAAAATGGACAGGTGTTTGAGAGCGGGTGCACTTGCCTTAGGCTGTGAGCTGGAAATAATCACATTACCAGGATATATGCCAATCAAAAATAATCCTCAGATGTCCGATATTTTTATTGGCAACGCTGCCTCTTTGGTAGGGGATAATCATGTGATCCAGAAATCCCCGACTCACAATTCCGGTGGCAGTACTGATATGGGCGATCTCAGTCAAATCATGCCTGTAATTCATCCATACACAGGAGTCGCTACGGGCACTGGCCACGGGGATGACTATTTAGTGCAAGATTACACTCAAGGTGTGGTAAATCCAGCGAAGGCGCTCGCTGGAACGATAGTTGATTTGCTTTGCCGTGAAGACAATCCAGCAAATAAGATATTGAGTGAATTTCTGCCCGATTACTCAATCAAGTCATACCTAAAACTTCAAAGGTCGAGACTAACTGAAGAAGTCTATAAACCTAAATAAGGTTCTACCGCAAAAAATCTGATATTTGGCCAGAATATTTTGAAAGCCAAGCTTGGTTTAATCGTATTCGTTCCTTGGCCTGTCTTATAGTCCTCTCTGCCGCTGGAGTTGGATTCTCTGCAAAGAAGAGTTCGACTTCTTTCAATCTTTCTCTGGTTGTAAACCCGGAAACTATTGATACAAGGCGCATCAATGCAAATCCTCCGTCACCGTATCTCCGGTCAATTTCTTTCCAATTGTTCCGTATAAAATCCCAGGCCAGTGATCTTCCTAATACTGAGCCTGCTACTGTCACAATTACCCTTATGGAGTCTTGTACACGGATATCTTCGCTAAGTGATTTTTTCAAAGTTTCCTGCAACAAATCTTTATCCTTAAAATTAGATAAGGCTGAATGGAGCCTAACTTTCTCTTCCTGAAGATCCGAGGCTTTTTCCAAAGCCCACATCTGATCGTAAACTACCTTATCGCCTTCTTGGGCCGCCAAGTTGAAAACAACTGTTCGTATGTCAGGGTGTATGACTTGCCGTTCAGATACATGATTGTCATATTTGATGCGAGCTTCTTCAAGGACGGATTTATCACCATAGTGTCCAGAATTCCCAAGAGATGTGCTTCTTAAAAGTGCGTCTAAATGGCCATCACCTAATCGTTTTTCCCATCCTACCTTTTCGCTTATGGCCGAGAATATGTTCCTACAGAAAATTTGATATTCAGCGTGGCAACCTAATTCGGAAATTAGGTTTTCAATACCTCTAAGCCCAGTTGCAAGGTCAGAAAGTACGGAAGCATCAGACTCATTAGAATACCCCGTGGCAAGATTAAGGAAATTCTCCACTGGTGTATACCCCGCCCTGACAAGAGCGTAATAATCTCCTTGCACCCCTAGTCTATCTCTAGGACTGAGTTCACCGGCTGTGATTGCGTTTTTTAAATTTCCCAGATCCGATTCTGTGTATTTAGTTCGATAAAACCCTGTTTGGTTTGGGTTTAATTTAATCCATGAGACATTGCCTTTTTCATTGGTCTCCAATTGTATTTTTAGATCACTCGATTCCATCAACAGAGTTTGAAGGTTATCTTCAAGGTTGCTGCCGATCTTTATTGGGACAAACCAAGATGTATTTTCTTTGTCGCTCGGCTTGCCTTCTATGTGGTCATATAAAAATCTTGTTTGGGAAAGATTTATGTTATTGGAATCCTGGGCCCTGTCGGCTGAAATCATAGGAAATCCTGTTTGTTTAACCCAGGAATCCATCACCTTGCCAACTGGTTTACCAGAAGAAACTTCGAGGGCGCTCCACAAATCTTGAGTTTCTGCGTTTCCGTAGGAATTGTCTGTTAAGTAGGCTCGTATACCTTTTTGGAAATCTGAAGCTCCTATGAAGTCCTCCAGCATCCGTAAAATCGAGCCCCCTTTGCTATAACTGATCGCATCAAACAACTGGCCAATTTCTGCCGGATTATTTACTTCTTGTTCTATAGGATGTGAATTTGAGAGACCATCCAGAGAAAAAGCTGAGGCGGTGTCTGCAGTTAAAAACTGCGTCCACATATCCCATTCAGGATGGATAGCGTCTACTGCTTTATCTCCCATCCATGAAGCGAAACTCTCATTGAGCCACAAATCATTCCACCACCTCATCGTTACCAAGTCACCAAACCACATATGGGCCATTTCATGGGAAATTATTGCAGCCACTATCTGCCTCGTCCCCGCTGAACTATTATCAGGGTCGACTAATAGGGCTACCTCTCGATATGTGATGGCTCCCCAATTCTCCATGGCACCGGCTGCAAAGTCGGGAATGGCCAGATGATCTAATTTAGGCAGAGGAAACGGAATGCCAAAATAGTCATTGTAATAATTAAGCAATTCCACAGAGGTCTGCAATGCAAACCGCCCCTGTTCCTCTTTCCCGGATGTGGTCCAAACTCGCATTAATGTTCCGCTATCGGTCGATTGTTCAATGCATCCTAATTCTCCAATAATGAAAGCAAGTAAATAAGTGGACATAACCGGGGTGGTATCAAAAACTATGGTTTTTCGATCATCTCTTCCTGGGGATTCGGAAGCAATAGGCATATTTGAAACAGCCTTCATTTCCCCTGGTATGACTAGTGAGACGTCAAAAGTCGCTTTTGTAGAGGGTTCGTCCCAACATGGAAAAGCTCTCCTCGCGTCGGTGGATTCGAATTGAGTGGCTGCCAAATATTTTTCATTTCCATTAATATCAGTGTATTGGCTTCTGTAAAAACCAAGCAATCTATCGTTGAGCTCACCAACAAATGAAATCTGTAACTGTAAGTTGGAGTCGCCTTTTTTGATTGTGTCGTCGAGAGTGATGGTGAGTGTTTCATGATTCGGATCGGTGGAAATATTGGACACTTCTAAATTGTGGCCTTGAGAAATTGCTGATACAGCAGTGATTTCAAGTTCGGCCGAGTTAAGCGTTACCGAATCTGTGTTTTCATTAACGCTAGCTTTGATAATGACTTTCCCATTGAAAGTGAAAGTTTCAAAGTTAGGTTCTAGTTCAATTTGATAATTGTCTGGGGTGACGCTTTGGGGAAGTACTAATCTGTTTTCTGTTGTCATATTGTGTGAGTGCAAATGCCTTTACTTAATGTTTCCTTAGGCCCCGATCCAATTCGGTTTTCTTTTTTCTGAAAATGCCAATGGCCCTTCCCTTTGATCAGCTGATCCGAGGTAATTATTTTCCTCTGAATATTTTCTTTGCAGTGCATTATCAAGAGGCCAACCAAGGCCTTCATAAGCCATTTGTTTAGAAGCTCGGACAGAAAGGGGAGCCGCCTCTAAAATCTCATTTGCCCATCTTTCCGCTGTGGGGACAACTTCAGCTAAAGGTACTATTTCGTTCACTAACCCTAATTCGTAGGCTTCTTGTGCACTAATTCGCCTTGCGGTTAGCATCATGCCCATTGCTCTTTTCAACGGTACATGCCTTGGTAATCGATGGACTCCTCCTGCGCCTGCAATTAACCCAACTCGCGGTTCCGGGAGTCCAACTTCTGCATGGTCTGCAATGATTATTATGTCGCAGGCCATAGCAAGTTCAAGGCCGCCTCCTAAAGCGTACCCATTGACCGCAGCTATTATTGGTTTCCAGCATTTGAAATCTGTGTCTGTAGTTATTCCTCCGAATGCCGCTCTTGTACGGGCTCCTGTTGTGGCTTCTTTTTCTCGTTCTTCCCAGTTTTCCGCTGTGTATCTAAGATCATTACCAGCACAAAAAGCTCTTTCACCAGTTCCAGTAACTATTGCTACCCAAGCATCAGGATCATTTTCAAAAGTCATAAAGGCGGTTTTCATCTCTAGATTAGCCGGAGGATGAAGCGCATTCAGCCTTTCTGGCCGATTTATTGTTATATAGACTATCTTGTCCTTTTTTTCGTAATTTATGAATTCGTACTCCATGGTCTATCTCCTCTTCGATTTTTAATTAGTTATTTGAAAGGATTTCCCCAACTATCTTGATAGGTAATTTGGTTTACGGGTTCCCTTTTGGTGGGACCGTAGTTTACTTTTTCATCCAAATAACCCAGAGGTAACAAAGCAGCAGTTTCAGTATTATCTGGGATGTTTAGCAGTTCCTTCACTTCCTTTTCGTACCTTTTGTGTAATGTAGTTATGACGCTCCCTAGTCCAAATTCCATGCAACCCAGCAAAAAATTTTGCACAGCAGGATAGATTGACGCCCCCCTCCCCATGTGGGAATCGCTCCCATCATGGTTCAGGCAGGCCATTACCCAAACTGGAGCCTTAGCAATATTTTCAGCCAAGTATGAGGCAGAGGTCATAACTTTTTGTTCTAGATTCCTTTCTCCATTCGAGCCGCTTCCATAAGCTTGATTCCATGATTGGAGATATAGTTTTCCAATTTCGTTTTTCACGTCTTGATTCTTAATTACCAAAAATCTCCATGGTTGGCTATTGCCCCCACTGGGCGCTTTAGTGGCGATTTCTATCAACCTACAGATTATTTCGTTTGGGATGTCTTGGTCTTTGAAATATCTTATGGCTCGCTGACTGTAAAGGGCTTCTAAAAGATCTAAATGGTTTTGCATTATTTTATCCAATATGTTTTGTTCCTGCATCGCATTATATATGGTGTCCCCCAAACAAAAACTAGCTATTAATAAGGAAATGACCTGGGAAGAACCGCAATTATTGTTAAGGGCCTCAGCATCTGTGTAAAATGCCACCTGTTGTGAAATTAATGCACGGAGGATAAAAGACTATGAAGGTTTCGACCAGCTTTCAAGAATACTCTGTTGACGGCATCGTTAGTGCCGCTAGGAAATCAGAAGAGAGAGGTTACGACATTTTTTTTTCCAGTGAAACCGGACATAATCCATATTTGCCTTTGGTATTAGCGGCCGAGCACACTGAAAAGATTGAATTGCAAACTTCTATTGCGCTATCTTTTTCTCGAAGCCCTATGGATACCGCATACATTGCGTGGGATATACAAAACCTTTCGAAAGGTAGGTTCACTTTAGGACTTGGAAGCCAAGTTAGAGGGCACATAGTCAGAAGATTTTCCATGCCATGGTCAGCTCCCGCTCCAAGGATGAGAGAGTATGTCATGGCTTTGAAACACATTTGGGATTGTTGGCAAAATGGAACTAAATTAAACTTCGCAGGAGACTATTATTCCTTTAATTTAATGTCACCATTTTTCAATCCAGGACCGATAGAGCACCCAGACATCAAAGTTTCAATCGCTGGTGTTAACCCTAATATGCTTAGAGTGGCAGGTGAACTTTGTGATGGTGTGATTCTTCATTCATTCAACACTCCAACGTATACAAGAGATGTAGTTCTACCTAACCTACAGAAAGGTGCGGAAAGACTCGGCAGGTCAATAGAGGACATATCAATTGCTGGAGGGGGATTTATTGTTGCAGGGGAAAATGAAGAAGAGCTAGAAAAAAAGAGAAAAGAAACGAAGAGTCGTATCTCCTTTTATGCATCAACTCGTAGTTACGGTGATGTTATGAGGGCTCAAGGTTGGGATGATACGCATGAGAAGCTATATAGAATGTCCATTGATGGAAAATGGAATCAAATGGGTGACGAAATCACCGATGAAATGTTAGATAGTTTTGCAGTAGTAGGTACTTACGACCAAATAGCTGCAAAAATAAAGTCAACTTATGGGAAGTATGCTACATCCGTAAGTTTCGGCATGGATACTCAAAATGAAGAGGAGGAAAATATCTTACGAGACGTCATAAAAAACCTTAAAGATTCCTAAATTTCATTCAGATAATTTCAACATTCGGCGTTTCCATTTGATTTAGTCGTGCAATTTTAACCACATTTTGAATTTCTGCGACAGCCAGATCCAATTGGTTCCTATGGTTGATAACGACGTGATCGAACCAACTCGCGGATTTCATCTCTTTGGCGGCAGTTTCGAGTCTGATCTTAAGACTATCGGATGATTCAGTCATACGCTCTGTCAATCTTTTTTCTAGCTGATCCATATCAGGAGGTGCTAGGAATATATATAAGGCGTTTGGAGCCAATCTTTTGATAGTTTTGGCTCCCTGAACGTCTATTTTCACAATGACGTCTTTTCCTCTTTGTAAAGCTGTTTTTACCTGATCACGTGGTACTCCATAGTAGTTACCGTAGACCTCTGCCCATTCTAGGAACCCATCCTGTTCCATTTGGGCTTTGAACTCAGCCTGATTGACGAATATATAGTCTTTCCCATCTGTTTCACCTTCCCTTTGAGTTCTTGTAGTTGCAGTAACAGTAAAATGGTATGGCTCTCCTAAGTCTCTCATTCGAGAAAGTACTGCGTCTTTTCCGACGCCTGATGGTCCGGAAAGTATTAAAAGGATGGGAGGTCGTACATCTTTGTGATTCAATGGATTAGTAAAATTACTCATGTAATTCTGAAACCACTTCCCAAAAAGAAGGATAGGAGACACTGGCGTCTTCAGAATTTCCGATAGTGGTTTCTCCAGCGGCCAGTAAACCCGCGATTCCATTGGTCATGGCGATCCTGTGATCTCCATGGGTTTCTACTTCAGCACCTGTAAGTGTATGAGTTCCTGTTATTCGCATTCCGCCCGAAGTTTCTTCTATCTGGGCACCTAATTTTTGTAAACTGTCAACAGTTGCTGAAATGCGGTCGGATTCTTTAACTCTTAATTCTTCTGCATTAGCTATTATCGTTGTACCTTTAGCGAAACAGGCGGCGAGAGCCAGTACAGGTAATTCATCAACAACCCGGGGTATTAGGTCTCCTGATATTTCAGTTGCTATTAAATCACTAGTCGATACTGTTACATCCCCCGTCGGTTCACCACCTTCTAAGTGCTCATTTGCTATTGTTATATTCGCGTTCATGGATTCAAGTACTTCCAAGACCCCTGTGCGGGTAGGGTTCATACCCATTCCTGGGATCGTTATTTTTGAATCAGGGTGGCAGGCACCGGCAACTAACCAAAAAGCTGATCCACTGGTGTCGCTAGGCACTTTGACGTTAACAGAACTGAGTTCTTTGTTCCCTGTTTTAATCGTGAGGCCATTTATTTCCAAATCCCCACCCATAGAATTGAGCATCCTTTCCGTGTGATCCCGTGACTCTGCAGGTTGATGTATGATGCTGGGGCTACTCGAGTATAAACCGGCAATTATGAGACATGATTTTAACTGCGCACTTGCTACCGGCATCGTAAATTCTATTCCCTTTAAAGGACTACCTTTAAAAGAAAGTGGTGCTAGAGAGTCATCATCACGACCATTTATATAGGCACCCATTTGAGTTAGTGGTGTGGTTATTCTTTTCATTGGCCGATTCCTAAGAGAATCGTCTCCTGTTATTACGCTGAAGAAGTCTTGTCCTGCTAGCAAACCGGATATTAACCGCATAGTTGTTCCGCTGTTACCAGCATTTAAAACATCTGGTGGTTCAGCTAAACCGTGAAGTCCAGATCCGATTATCTCAAAGCATTCCTCGGCTCCCGAAATATTGCAATTGGTGTGCCTAGTTATGTTGGCCCCTAATCCTCTAAGGCAACCCAGCATGGAGGATCTGTCGTCACCGACACAAAAATTAGATACATGTGATACCCCTTTAGATATGCTGTTTAATAAACTTGCCCGGTGTGATATCGATTTATCCCCAGGAGGTTTCACTATGCCGTGCAACCTAGCAGGGGATGTTATTTTGCTGATCATGTTGCTTTCTATCTGCTCCTAGGATATCTCCATGCCTCTTTTTTATCTGCGTCACCCATTCTAGTCATCCTTCTCGCAAGTTTGTCCCCTAGGAAGGCAGAAGCCATAGACTCGGCTGCACTTGGCAGGTCCACCATATCTGAATTTTGGCCCACTACACCGGCTTCCCATCTGGCTCTTTGTTCCCATGCATGTATAAAAGATTCTATGAAATTCTCGCTGTCTTCTTGCAATTCGGTCCTTAGTTTATGCAGAGAGAGGATCATTTGATCGACCCAATAAATCAATGGTTCGGACATTGTCAGTGAATCAGCCTCGGTATCTGTTGGATCGTTAGCACTTAGTGTGGACTGCATATCAAATAAACTTCCGGCACTTTTATGCATCTCTCTCCAAGATGCATTACCAGAGGTGGCATTCATAAAAGCCGTCGAAATCAAATAAGGCAGATGATCCATAGCGGCAGAGTAACTATCATGTTCATCAACATCTAGGAAATAGGGTTTCGCCCCTATGGATTCTGCCAGTCCAACTACAGTTTTAGTAGCCTGGTCTTCTGCGGATTTTGATGGGATTACACAATAATTGACTCCGTCAAACAAATGGGGTGAAGAATCTCCTACTCCCTTTGTTGGGGTTCTAATTATTGGTCGACCTCCCACATAAGATACCGAGTCTGGTAAAAATTCCTCAGCCCAGGCTGCGGACCTCTTTTTTGATGACCGCATATCTGTCACAATTGCACCATCGGATACTAATGATCCTATCGACTCAAAAAGATCCCTAGATTCATTTATTGGGTAATCAAGAACAATAAGCTGCGCTCCATCAATAGCTTTTTTGAGATTACCTTCCATTGCATCAAATGCTCCGATTTTATCAATTTCAGACCCTGTTTTTCGGTCTAAACAGTGGCCTATTACCTCGGTGTTTTTGAGCCGGATATTTTTTAGAGCTAATCCAAGTGATGCTCCCAATTCACCCATGCCGACCACAGTGATACGTTCCAAAGCTACACCCCTTTGTGATGTCCAAGCTTCAATTCGTGTTGAAGCTGGATTTTTATTTATGATTTATTAAAGGAATTAACATTTATGAAAATGATACACGACGACGTCACCAGATATTAAAAGATCCAGTTCAACAGTATTTTCACGGGTTTCCCTATTAGCGTTGATAAAATACTTACCCCGGGTACAGTCATATCAATAAGAAACAGGATTATTAGCGCAAATGGCCCAAATCTTTCAAGGCCTGAATACTGCATCGATAGGCCTCTGGGTAGTATACCTAGGATTACTTTGTAGCCATCCAACGGAGGTAGAGGGACAAGATTAAAAACAGCTAGAACTAAACTAATTTGTACAAAAGTGAACCCTAACTCTATCCATATATCACTCAATCCAAATTCTAATGCTAATTTTTTTAAACAGAAACCTATCAAGATAGCTGTCACTAAATTAGAGGCTGGTCCCGCAAAAGACACTATCGACATGCCTATTAAAGGAGGCACTTTTTTAATTCTGTATATGTCTACTGGCACCGGTTTGCCCCATCCAAATCCTACAAATAAAAATAGCAGTGAACCTAGTGGGTCAAGATGACTTTTAGGATTTAGTGTCAATCGACCTAATGATTTGGCTGTTGTATCACCTAATTTATTCGAGGCCAATGCATGTGAAAATTCATGTATTGTGACCGCGACTAAAATAGAGAGCAATAGTAGGCTCAAAGATAAGAGAGTGGAGAATGGATCTTTTAAAAATGAATCTAAGTATTGGAGGATCATTTCTTAAATAAAAAAAGGGCGGTTTGGGCCGCCCCTTTTAAAATTTTCTAGATATTAGTGGCCACCACAACCACAACCGCCTTCACCCCCACCCCCACCACAACCGCCACCGCCGCATCCGCCGCCGCCGCCACCGCAGTTGCAACCTCCTCCTGACCCGCATCCACCACCAGAATGTTCAATGTTGGGATTCGAGATTACAAACCCACTTCTCATTAGACCATCCACATAATCGATTTCTGCTCCTTCTAACAAGGGTGCGCTTTCTCCATCAATAACAACCTTGATACCGAATGCCTCAATGACTATATCTTCATCTTTTGGTTCAGACTCCACTCCAAGGACATGCTGGAATCCGCCACTAGGGCTAGGAGTAACCATAACTCTGAGCATTCCGTTTTCTTCACCTTGTTCTTTTAGAATCTCAGAAAGCTTATCGGCAGCTAACTCAGATACCTGTATTAGGCTTGTTGTTGCCACTTTTACAACTCCTTCACTTGCTCGTTAATTTAAGTCATGCCCTCTCATAATTGAGAACAATTATACAACCACGTTTGGTAAGGCTAGCATTTGGAATTGGTGCGGTCAAGAATAATCGGCAGGTCATAGAAAGGTTTAGGTAGCGTGGCTGACACTTAGTAATTTGGACACCTTTTAGAATTATATTTGGGTCCCACACGTGTTGTTTTATTTGTGGATTGAATGTACATTTGTAGGCCTGCCTTTGACGAGGCTTATTAATATGTTAATTGTCTCCTGGTGGTACAAGCGAGTATGACCCACCCGTTCCCATCCCGAACACGGAAGTGAAACTACTCAGCACTGACGATACTGCGCTGGCAACGGCGTGGGAAAATAGGCCACTGCCAGGGGGTTTTTTTTAAGCCTTGTGTTCGTTTTCTAATTAAAATCTTACTCTTAAAATAAATGATAATTTTGTGTAATTAACCTCAATTTAAAATACCACCTTTACCTTCTGATGGTGTATTACATATAATTAGGTTGGCTGCACAAGCTAAATTATGACGAATGGAAGTAACGGATGCCACCTGAAACTCAAGATAACTCTCCACAAGATATGCAACAACTGCTAGAAGCGATGGATTTTAAAATTTTGAGGAGGGGAGAGGTTATTGAAGGATCTGTGATGCGGGTGGACCCTGATGGAATTTTTCTTGACATTGGACACAAAGAAGAAGGATTTGTGCCGATGGGTGAAATGAAAAGCATCAGTAAAGAAGAAATAGTGAAGCTTAGTGAAGGCGATTCTATGATTGCTTTTGTGATGCGTCCAGATTCCAAAGATGGCCCTATACTCTCAGTGGACCGAGCCAGAGGAGAGGAAGGTTGGCGAGATATTCAAAAATTAATGGATCAAGACGAAGCTGTAGAAGGTGTCATAGCGGGATTTAATAGGGGTGGGTGCATTTTGGAAGTCGCCAATGTTCAAGGGTTCGTCCCAATGTCTCAATTGATAACTATTTCAAGAGACCTTTTTAAGCAGGAATCCTCCGAGTCAGGTGGAGCAAGTGTTCCAGAAGATTCAGTTGGCAAAGATTTGATCGGTAAAACGCTAACAGTCAAGGTGCTTGAAGTTAATAGATCTCGAAACAGGGCTATTTTCTCAGAGAGATCGGCTTTGCAGAAGCAAAGAGATCAACAGAAGGCTGAGCTTATCGAAAAATTAGAAGAGGGTGAAGTTCGCAAAGGCATTGTAACGGGAATAAGTAATTTTGGCGCCTTTGTAGATTTGGGTGGTGCTGATGGACTTATTCACATCTCAGAGATGTCTTGGAGTATGGTTGGGTCTCCCGAGGATTTGGTAAAAGTGGGGGAAGAATTGGATGTATATGTCCTCAGGATAGACAGAGAGACAATGAAGATCGCTCTAAGCTTGCGTCGACTTCAACCAGAGCCTTGGGAAACCATATTTGAGAGATATCAGGTTGGCGATGTGGTGGATGCGACTGTGACCAAAATAGCCAATTTTGGAGCCTTTGCAAGGCTGGAGGATTCAATTGAAGGCCTGATTCACATAACAGAACTCAGTGATGCAGTAATAACGAATCCCAATGAGGTGGTCAGCGAGGGGCAAGAAATCAAGGTAAAGATCCTAAAAATTGAAATGGAAAGGAAAAGACTTGGATTAAGTCTTAAACAGACGTCAGAAACACTTCCTCCAGAAGGATACATTTCTGAGGCGCCAGTGGAGGAACTCACGGTTCCAGAAGAAACTGAGACCGACGTT
>VFFY01000022.1 GCA_009392675.1 SAR202 cluster bacterium
AGATGGTAACAGAAAGATATTGAATTCACAGGTTTTGAATCCTTTTTGTTGGATATATTTAAGTGGCTTATGGAAGGCTTTTATTCATGAAAATAACAGATTTAAAAGTGTGGGTAACGGTTCCGGAAAGATCTTCCGTTGATGGGTCCCCAAGAGGGCGAAGTTATGTATTTTTAAGAATAGACACCGATGAGGGTATTTCCGGTTTTGGGGAAGCTACTAGTTCAGGAGGGGGCGGAAGTATCGTAGTAGGTAACATGATTAAGTTTCTCAGAAATTCGACTGCGGAAAGGGATTTCAGGGAAACGATAATAGGTGAGAACCCCGAACACACGGAACTAATTTGGCATAAATTGTTTAGACGATTTACAGGTGGTGGTGGGTTTGGCGGTTTTGTTACCACAATGTTGAGTGGAATAGATATTGCCCTCTGGGACATAAAGGGTAAAGCTGCAGGTAAACCAATATATGAGATATTGGGTGGGGGTCCTCTTCGGGAAGAAATAGAACTATATACTCATGTTGCCCCAGGAGATCCTATTAAAGCGGCGGCTGAAGCGAAAATGCTAGTAAAACAGGGATTCAAAGCGCTTAAAACGGACCCATTTATGCCTGAGATGAGACAACATCATAGGAAATATATGCAAGGCTCTATATCTCCAGAAGGAGCGGCACTCGCCATAGAAACAATATCGGCCATCAGAGAAGGTGTTGGAAAGAACATAGATATACTGATAGATTGCCACGGAAATTTCGATGTTCCAACAGCAATTGCCATGGCTAGAAAATTAGAACCATTCCACATCGGATGGTACGAAGAGCCCGTCCAGCCCAATAGTAACCAAGCTTTGAAACATGTCAAGGAATCGGTATCGGTGCCTATTTGTGTAGGAGAACGGTTATATACCAGATGGGATTTTATACCTGTTCTAAAAGATAGGCTAGCAGAATTTTTGATGCCTGACATTTTATGGACCGGAGGAATCAGTGAATTCTATAAGATAGCCAACCTGGCCGAATCATTCTACGTACCCGTTAGTCCCCACGATGCCAGTGGTCCCATTAACATTATGGCCGGCGCCCATACAATGATGACTGTGCCTAATTTTTATAAATTAGAATTTAATCATGCCCAACTCGATTCCCACAATTCCTTGATAGACAGGCCTTTGGATATCGTGGACGGCAAATTGAAAATGTCTGAAAAACCCGGATTGGGAATTGAGTTAGATGTGGAATTCATTGAAGCTCATCTTGATGAGGACTGGAATTAAACAAATATGCCCCATTTTGGATTTAAATGTACGGAATGTTTTAAAAACCATAAAGCTGATCCCCAAACACTTAGGTGTGGAACTTGTTCTGGAACCTTATCAGTCAAATATGCCAATTCGAAAAAACAGGTTAACAGGCAAGTAGGTGATGGGATGCTAGACATGCCTATTCCTTTATGCTCTCTCTCCGAATACCTCTCACTTGGTGAAGGGAACACCCCAGTTGTATTCATGCCCAACATTTCCACTATGCTTGAAACTGAAATTTATGCCAAGCTTGAATTTATGAACCCTACGGGGTCTTTTAAGGATAGGGGCACCGCAATGATGATCTCTGCTTTGAAGTCTAAGGGTGTCAGCGAAATTGTGGAAGACTCTTCAGGAAATGCTGGAGCTTCCGTATCCGCATATGCAACCAGAGCAGGAATAAAAGCCCACATATTTGCACCTTTGTCAGCTCCACAAACAAAGCTAAATCAAATTAAAATATATGGTTCAATTTTACATGAAGTAGATGGCAGTCGTGACGAAACTACCCAAGCGGCAGAAGAATTCGTTGAGAATAAATCGATCGTTTATGCATCACATAATCTCAGTCCATTTTTCATAGAAGGTACAAAAACATTCGGATACGAAATATTCAATGATTTCGACAGGGAAATACCAGAAAATATTGTGGTACCAGTAGGAAACGGGTCACTTTATTTAGGGATTTGGAAAGCGCTTGAAGAACTAAAAGAAAAGCGCCTAATCAAAACTCTACCCAAATTGCATTGCATTCAAGCTGAAAACGTAAATCCTATAGCGTCAAATAAAACCTTAAGTAAGTCCGAAATAAAATCAACTGTGGCAGGGGGAATAGCAGTCGGGTCTCCTCCTAGAAAATCAGAGGTTCAGAGTGTGTTGCGTCAATCAAAAGGATTTGCTAACTCAGTAAAAGAGGCATCAATTGTAGAATGGCAGATTAAATTAGCAAAACATGAGGGCCTCTTTTGCGAACCCACTTCTGCGGCAGCATTTGCTGGCCTCGAAAATCTCATCAATGCAAAAGAGATTAACAAAAATGAAAGGGTCCTAATCCCGATTACCGGCTCCGGACTAAAAGATATTTTCCCCGAATAGGTTTCTGTTACCGATACTTTGATATTGTTTTTTCTAGGCCCTCCAGAGATCCTTTTATAGTCGCATCCTCCATGCAGTAGGATATTCGGAAGTACCCAGGCAACCCAAACCCGCGACCTGGCACTACAAGAACCCTATTTTCCTTTAGCTCCTCTGTAAATTGGACATCGTCCTCTATAGGAGATTTGGGAAACATATAAAAAGCACCTTGAGGCTTAATCAATGAATATCCCATATTTGTTAGCTCTTTGTATAAATAATCTCTTTTCTTTTCATATATTCTCACATCTATCGTTGTATCTTGTAGATGAGTTATCAGGTGTTGAATAAGAGCGGGGGCATTCACAAAGCCCAAGGTTCTATTACAAAACACTAATCCATCGACCAGTTCCTCAATATCAGAACAATCTGGGTTGACTGCGATATAGCCGATTCTTTCACCTGGCAAAGCAAGATCTTTCGAATGAGAAGTAGCGACTATACTCCTGTCATGGTAGTTGAATATGTGTGTGTATTCGAGATTGTCAAAGATAATTTTTCTGTACGGTTCATCACTAACCAGATATATTTCAGTCCCGAATTCCACTTCCTTTTCTTTAATGATCTCGCACATTTCCGACAAAGTTTTATCTCCATAAACGACCCCTGACGGATTGTTTGGCGAATTTATCAAAACACCTCTTGTATTAGTGTTGATAGAGCTGCGAAAAACTTCCATATCCGGTAGGAAGTTCTCGTCGGGTGGTACTATTTTGCAAGAACCACCGTGATTGTCAGCATAAAAATTATATTCAACGAAGAAAGGTGCAAAAATTACGAATTCTTCGCCAGGGTCCAACAGAGTTTTCATAACTACGTTGAGGGCCCCGCCAGCACCGCATGTCATCACAATTTCGTTTGCAGTAAACGACAACCCTGTCTCATTAGAAAGTCCATTAGCCACTGCTGTTCTAGTTTCAGTTAATCCGGCATTGGGCATATACCGGTGCATGCCGTTTATAGGATTTTCCGATATCTTTTTTAACTCTTTATAAAATTGTTCGGGTGGGTTCATTACTGGGTTACCTAGAGACAGGTCAAAAACATTTTCTTCTCCGTATTGCTGTTTAAGAGAAATGCCTTCTTCAAACATTTTTCTTATCCAAGAACCCTTTTCCATGAACCCGCGGACTTTGTTAGAAATTGCCATTTTGATAGCTCCATTCAATCGTTTGAACAATTTGGATTATAACCGTCAGTTTTCTTCACCCATATCGCCTATCGCATCTAATAATCTACTCAGAGTTTCAACCCCAAGTCTTCCTGGCATTCTAAGTGCTAATTCACCTTTGTCGTTTATTACAATGAAGAAAGGGAAAGAACTTACACCGTAAGCAGTAGCAATTTGGCTAGAGGGGGTGTCTACTATTGAAGGAACGGGCCATTTTTCAAGATCCAGCCATGTGTGAGGTGGGAAATTGGGCCTTTCCTCATTAATTGAAGTTAATAGAGTAACCATCCGAACCCTATCTAGAGAATCGGTTTCATTCAAAAATGGCGCTAATTCTCTCACCTCATTTCGACAATGAGGGCACCAGTGCGCAAGAACCATTATTAATGTCGTTGGCCCCTCACCACCAATGTAAATTTCTTCTCCATCCAAGCCAACACCTTTTACTTCAGGAGCCGCCCAACCTAATGCTGAATCCTCATACCCTTGAACCAGTTTTGGCAGATATTTCCCTCTAATTTGTACTTTTACTTCCCTATAAAACTCTTCCTCTTCATAGGGTTTAATTACTTTATTCTCAACGGTTTCATCAACAACAATTGAAGACCCTGTTGCAAGTCTTTTATCGTTAAGTGATTGGAGAGATGTAGAAGTGTTATTAGAAACAACCGCTGGAAGTTGCCTAGCTGGTTCTGTTTTTTTTGCTGGTAGTTCATTAGATTCAACAATGACGGTTCTCGGAGTTGGTAAATTCCTCGCCGCATCAACAAGTTTGTTGTCCGATGTAACCTGGAGTTTTGAAGTCTCCGGTTCGGTAATAATATTGACGGTAGAGTTCGCCTCGGTGCTGCACCCTAACAGCAAGGCAAATAAAACTAAACATATTGGAAATAGACCAACCTTATAAGGGTTGCTAGCGGAGAAAAATTTATTGGGCAGTAATTCCACCATCTATAACCAATTCTTAGCTTGTGACATATCTGGATTCATCACTGGCCAAATACAAAACCCCAAAAGCCACGTCCCTAGAATTAGCAATGACATTTAGAGGTGTCCTATTTAACTGAAGATCTCGGCCTTCCTTATTACCAATCATTTCTGAAACCATATCTGTGTCGATAATTCCAGGGTGAACAGAATTACACCTGATATTTTCATGTCCATGATTCACAGCTATAGATTTTGTTAATATTCTAACAAGCCCCTCACTAGCACTATAGGCACTAAATTTAGACCCAATCAAACCCGCGATGGAAGATATATTAACTATAGATGCTCCACCCGATTCTCTCATAGCTGCGATCACGGCTTTAGACCCCAAGAAAACTCCTTTAGAATTGATATTATGGAGGTAATTCCACTCTTCGGTACTAGTGTCCTCAACCTCAATCATCAGCAATATGCCGGTATTGTTAACCAATATATCTAGTTTGCCATACTCAGGTATGGCCAGTTGAACAGCTTTTGACCAGTCATTTTCTATTGATACGTCAAGACGGACAAATTTAGCCTGCCCGCCTTGCTCAACGATTTCAGACTCTACCTGAATTCCTTCTGAGTCAAGTATGTCACCGATTATTACTTTTGCACCTTCGGAAGCAAAGAGGCGTGCCTCTTCTGTGCCTTGCCCTCTAGCACCACCCGATATTATCGCCACCTTCCCAGATAACCGGCCCATGGCATTCTCCATGTGGATTAACTTAAACCTATAATATCAGAGGGTTTCCTTGACTACGACCTTCGGTTACAGGACAATTAAAAACGCAAATTTTTGTTCGTGCTACATATTATTGGTAGGCACAACTCACATTTGGGCCCGTAGCTCAGTGGTAAGAGCGGTCGGCTCATAACCGATTGGTCGCAGGTTCGATCCCTGCCGGGCCCACC
>VFFY01000023.1 GCA_009392675.1 SAR202 cluster bacterium
GGCGTAGATCGGGTAGGGATTTTAGACAGACAAAAAAATTACGAGAATAACAAAGTTTGGAAAGAATATTCTGAAATAACAAACCCGAATAATATTTCTGGCCACATCAAAGAAGCTATGAAAGGTGCAGATGTATTTATAGGCCTTTCAGGGCCAGGGGTCCTCCAACTTGAAGACGTGGGTTTGATGAACAGAAAACCGATAATTTTTGCTATGGCGAATCCCGATCCGGAAATATGGCCGGAGGAAGTTGAAGGAGTTGTTGAAGTTATGGCGACAGGACGATCAGATTACCCCAACCAAGTTAATAATGCTTTGTGTTTCCCTGGCATTTTTAGAGGCATCCTAGATGCTAGAGCACAGAAAGTCACAGATGAAATGAAAATGGCCGCAGCCTTTGCCATATCAAGAGGAGTCCCCGAGAGCCATCTTAATAACGAATATATTATGCCGAGCATTTTTGATACTGATGTGGCTGATCAAGTCGCAAAAAGTGTAAAAGCCGCAGCCATAAAAAGTGGGGTGGCTTTGAAAAATTAACCCCCCTACCGAAAGAGAACCTTCGGTCTTCTTGCGGGAGGATTTTGATGTTTAATTTGAATGGTTCTGAATTTCCATATCCTGTCTGACATAGGTCCCCGGTGCCTGAAACAGATTGACCTACACGTTGCCATATATATTCTCGACATCAGCCGGAAAACATAACATAAAACCCGGATTTCACATATCCCTATAATCATCCAATGATATTACTAGGCCTAAAGTAACACTACAAAGGTAGAGTTGGCTCTCCAGCAGCAGTCAGGCCATTATATTTATCGGACGCCTGGGTATGTCCGATTGGTACTAAAGACCAGACCTATACTAAGAATTGTCAAAAGTAGAAACCCGTAAAAAATATAGTTATAGTTCCCTGTTATATCAAATCCTATACCGGCGATCATTGGGCCGGCTGAAAAACCAAGGACTGCCGCCGCCCTATTGACTCCGTATATTCCACCGACATTATTTTTACCAAAATAGCTTACTAATAGCAAAACTAATACTGTGGATTGAATTCCATCTGAAATCCCTCCAAGAGCACCGGAGAATACAGCCTTCAAAAAAGTATCGGCAAATATAAGTAACGCGATCGAAAATACCCTGACAGAAATGGCCACCAGGATTAGTAATCGAGGCGTATAGCGATCAGCCAAAATACCACCTATTAATCCACCTATTGCTGAAGCAATAAAACGAACACTGACAGTAGCAACCGCTTCCTCTGGATCCAAACCTTGGCCTACAAGGTAGGGGACTATGTGTAGGCCTATGCCTGCAGTAGCAATGCCAGTGACAAATACTGTAGCCGTTAGAAACCAATATTCCTTAGTGTGGAGAACCTCAGATAAAGAAAATTCAGGGATTGTAAAGTTTTCCAACTCAACCCCGTCACCATCATTCTCATCAAGGTCTTTAGGAGAGCGAACAAATAAAATAGTCGGAATCACTCCTACCAGAAACATTATTACAGCCAAAACCATCCATCCGAACCGCCAACCAAATTCTGCAATCGATGCTTGAGATATCAAAGGAAGCAATACGCCCCCTAAAGCCGTGACAGCAAATAAAACGGATACAGCCATTCCACTATTCCTATCGAACCATTTAGCTATGGTGGAGGGGGAAACGGCTTGGATAAATCCTTGATCACTTACTCGTGCTGCCCCATAAAAAATATAGAAAGCCATGATCGCGGAGATTTGGCTTAAAGCAATCATAGAAATAGTTGTGATTAAGGCTCCAATTGCCAATATGACCCTTGGTCCTGTTTGATCCAGGATTCTTCCAGTCATTACTGCCACCCCGGCTCCCAGCAAGGCACCCAGGCTTGCAGCCCCGGAAATTTGTGTACGGTTCCACAGAAATTCGTCGGACATCGGCAAAAAGAAGACCGTTAAAACGTTAAGACTGGCCACAGAATTAGCGAGGGCCAAACCACACACAGCTGCCAGCACAACCCAACTGTAGTGAATTTTCCTCAATGAATTAATCATCAATCATAGGTTCGCCTTACCCTGTGATATTGAATTTTGAGTTTCCATTATAACTATTCATTAATGGAAAACTTTAACCATTTCATCTCTGGTGAATGCTTGGAAACTCATTTCTATAAAAAAATGAGGTGTACTTTTCTTTCTTAGTCCGCCATATCTACATTCATAGGAAGCTTGACCGATAAAAGAACCATGGTGGCTATTAAACAAATGATCCCGCTAAATAGGAAAGCAGATTTTATCCCGAATTCATCGATGAGCAATCCGGTGAAAATTGGGGAAACTGTTCCTAATAAACTTGCCCCATAAATCAACGAGACTACTGTTGGCTGTGATTTTCCACCAGAAACGTCCATAGCAGCGGAAATAAAGACAGTATGCAGTGAGTATAAGAAAGCCCCCATAGCGAATATATTCAACACAAGTTGATACCCGTCAGATGCGTAATACAATCCGATAAATGAAATTCCTAATATAGTCATGGCAGGCAATAGAACTATTTTTCTTCCATACCTGTCCGACAGCCAACCAAGTACAGGTTGGGCAATAATTCCAGATATCTGTGCTCCAGCCAGAAAAACCCCCACTGTAAGTGGATCTTTGGCAAGGCCTCCCTCTCCTACAGCTGATATCAGGTATAGAGGAAGAAAATACATTATCGAAGACTGGCCCATATCACTCAACCCCGTGACCAGTATTAAGCCCCAAATCCCTTTGTCTTTTAGCAATCCTCTCAGACCGCCGAAGTATTCTGCAAAAGATTCTGCCTTAGGGGCATCCTTCGAAATACCTCTCATCATAAAATAAACAACTAGAGCGAAAATCAAAGCAGGTAAAACGCTTATTCGGAGAACTTCATTCCATTCAAATGCGATTAAGTATGTCATGGTGACGATGCTACCGACCTTGAATGTCTCCGTAGTTAACAAGCCCACTATGAAGGGTCCAAACATTTCTCCTATTGAACCACCTGTCCCGTGAAGAGATATCGCAAATCCTCGTCTACCTGGGAATCTTCTTGAAAGCTCTGCAATCGCTGGCGGGTGATACAAAGAAGGGCCTATTCCGACAAGGAGCATCGCCCCAAGAAGCCACCAAAAACTAGGAGCCATTCCCAACAAGAAGAAAGAACTCCCCATAATAGTTAACGATATAGCCATCATGGCCCCAGGGCGATCAGAGAAACGTTCTCCAAGATAACCTGCAACCATTGTGGTGGCATCGGAGGCTCCTCGCCCAAATCCTCCAACAACACCAAATTGAGTCGCTGTCAGATTGAAGCGTGGGTCAGTTTTCATCATTGCAAGCAGTAAAGGAAGCGAAGAGTTAAAAACATGGCTCACTGCATGCCCTAACACAA
>VFFY01000024.1 GCA_009392675.1 SAR202 cluster bacterium
CACGTGATACTGAAAGAAGACGTTCGGTCTTCACCATCTTTCCCACAAGAAAGGTACCAAAAAGTGCCGCTAGATAGCCACCACCTTTGATGATGCCGAACCAGCCAAGTTCGCTAGACTCCACATCACTGGTCGTACCAAATGTGAAGTAATTCATAAAAGGGATGCTCGGCATATTTTGAAGATTGAGCATGATATGGGGCATGAATCTCATAGAAGTTTCCATAGTCACACCAATACAAACCGAGGTAACTATACCGATGAACATAAGGTGATTAGTTTTGAGCCTTGACCAGAAACCTTCAGGAAGAATAGATACGTTCCCTTTAATGCTGCTGGTTCTTCTAATAAATCCTTCCTCCGGCATATGCAGTAATAGGAAAACCATCAGTGAAGCGTAGAGAAATGATGCCGTAATGAATGGAAGGCGAGGGTTTATTCCCGCAAGAACAATGGAAGGAATGATGCTAAGTACTCCTCCTGCCATCTGCCATTGGGCGGCTTTAATAAATGTCTTATTAGCCTTTGTCTCACCTATTTCGTCAGAGAGCCATGCTTCTTGTGCACCACTTATAAACGAGTAACCAATTCCCCATGAGAACATCCCTAATCCGATTCCAGTAAAAGTTGGAGATACTCCCACGATGGCGATGGAAACACTCATTACGAAAAATCCTATTAATATAGAGCCCTTCCTACTGTATCGGTCAGCTATTATTCCGCTTGGTACCTCAGCCATAAAGACAGCGAGCTCCATTGCAGTACCAATGAGTATTAATTGGTAGGCTTCCAACTGGCCATGCCGCACAGCGTAAACCCCATAAGTCACGGTTGCCAGAGAAAAGAAAAAATTGTCACAAAAATTTATGAGGTAATAGAGTTTTTCAAACTTCATCGGCAGGTGGAAGTGTAGTGAAATTTCTTAAGCACGTTTTCATTATAGATAATTCATTTAATATGAGTCGAGACATATAAGCGCCTGGGTAGGCCGTATCAAAATTACGTCATACTATTAAAACCAAATTAAGAAATATCACAGGGTGATAAAGATGAAGAAGCAAAATAGTTTATTGATAATATACACTTCCAAAAATGGGCGTACCGAACATATGGTGGAGCCCATTCATCAAGGAATTCTGGACTCAGGGTTAGAGGCCACCGTTAGGTTAGTTGGTGATGTTCGTTGGGAAGAAATGTTGTTAGCTGAAGGAATAATAATCGGCACTCCGGTTCGGTTCGGAGGTATCGATTGGGAAATCAAGCGCCTTTTCGATGTGATGGCCCATCAAGACTATCCAGGCCCATTGTCTGGAAAGGTCGGAGGAGCATTCACTGCTGGAGGAAGCCCTGGCAGTGGTGCAGAGCTGGCTTTGCTTAGCATGCTTCATGTCTTGCTCAACCATGGAATGGTCATCCAGGGAAACGCCCACTCATCTCATTACGGCCCAATAGCACTTGCTGAATCTTCCCAGGACTCTATTGTTTCAAAATGTTACGAGTGGGGCCAACACTGGGGTCGATTAGTTAGCAAACTTCACGAATGAAGATATAAACAATTAATTCAAGCCCATCTGTGGCACTATGCTCGCTAAGTAGAGGCGGAGCTGGGAACCCCATCCTTGAAATATCCGCAATACTCGATAATAACTGGACCTAAATTTGATGGTTATGGCTTCTTCGGCTGACTAATATAAATATAGATACACAGAAATGGCCTACATTGGAGGATGAGTGATATGAATAGGAACCGCAAACTACTACTCACCAGCCTGGCGCTGGGGCTGATATCCTTGACGGTAGCACTGTTGGGCGGGATTCACCTCCAACACCTCATCAATGATGGTGGTGGTAGACACCTAGGAGAGACTGTAGTGCTCCTCGTCCTAGCATTGGGACTGTTTGCAGGTTCAGTGTGGGCCTGCCAGCGGAATCGTAAAACGGGGTGACAAAATCAGGCCAGCGACGAGATGCGGCAGATAACCGTATCGTCTATACGGTCAGGCCCCCAGAGACAGGCTCACGGAAGGTGGAGTCTAATAGCTAGGAGCCCCATGTGCGAGTAAGTATAATGTGGGAGCATTGGGATATATCTCCCTTCTAACTCACAATAGCCCCAATAGCATCCTCTAGATGGTCTTCAAAATCATTTGTGGCGCTATGCTCACTAGGTAGATATGGCGAAATACGAACCTCCTACAATACCAAGAATCATCTAATCGTCTTCGTTAGGGAATTGTTTTCTGTTCCATTCTTGCCGTATTTCTTCCACTGGTTTTTCTCTACGTTTGCGTTCTTTTGAATAAGGACTATCAGGGTCACTACCAGTTACCCAAGCTAATCCACATCCGCACAAAAATCCTGCAAAAGGTAAAGCGAAAAGTCCTACTAGATTTCCATCCACAACAAAAACCCATATGCCCAAAGCGATCCCTACTAAAGTTCCACCAATTGTTTTTATCAAACCTGTCGGCCTGAGATTTACTCTGTTGATGCGGTTTGATTCAAAAGAATTTGAAGGTGTGATTGCAGGTTTTATAGCCTGCTCAAAAGATGCCCTCCCAGAACCATCAGGAACACTGACCGGCTGTTCTTCGGCCGGATTTGCCAGTGCAATAATTTCGTGAAGCGTCAGTGGATTTTCTTCAGTTGGCTTTTTTAATCCAAAGGGATGAGGCTCATTTAACTGACCCCTATCACAGAAGGTACAACTGTCCCCTCCATGGTAACGCTCATGATGTCCGCACCAGCACCTCATCTGTGAAGTCATACCAGCCTCCCAGAACCATTATAAATAATTCAAAATCATGTGTGGCGATAGGCTCTCTGAGTAGGGGTAGCCAAAAGACGAGCCTGTCATCGCGCTAACGGTAACTTCAACTCATGCTCTACCTACATTAGATAACATTTCTCTAGAAAATGGATGGTAAGGTGGGATAAAGAAAGTGATTATAGAGTAGGCCAAGGAGATTGCATGCAATTAGACAAGATAGAGGAAATCGTGGTACTTAACCATGAAGCAGTATTTACCACCTTCCGTAGGAGCGGTGCGATCCAAATGAGTATCGTCACTGTGGGTGTCCTCCTTAATGGTGTTGCCTTCACAATCTCCCCAGGCAGCGCCAAGCTAGCTAACCTCAGACATAATCCTCGCTGCTCCCTGTTGGTCTCTCGGCGCGACTGGGGTGATTACGCCGTCTTGGAAGGCCTCGCTCAGATATTGTCCCCAGATGCTACGCCCATAAAGGAGCTAAGACTAACCCTACGTGAAGTCTATAGGGCAGCCAGCGGCAAAGAACATCCTGACTGGGAGGAGTTCGACCAGGCCGTGCAAGAGGATCGGCGTTCTGCGATTATTGTTGTGCCTGAGCACATTTACTACGGTAATGCTGGGTAGACAATGCGTACTCAGAGGTGAAGGAACGACCTCCATTTGCAAGTGTATGATTATGCAATGATGATGATTAGTGAGAAAACAAAAAATGCACTCTCTAAAGCTATTGTTCCAGCTGTAGGAGTGGCTGCCGCCTACTACCTATTAATGTGTTCTGTTTTTGGTATGGATAAAGGTGTTTGTATAGGTGGTGCTGTTTTCTTTGGGATAGCCGTCTTTATTGGGTTGTCCTTGGCATATAGGCGATAGGTCGCCACTGACTTGAACCGTGAACCTACCAATTGAGATCCGATATTAATGTGATTGTGGGAATTATTGTGCCTGACCCTGAATGTGAGGGTAGCATGCCTATAGCGCTAACTTTAATGTTTGGCTAGCCTGAAATATCTCGTCTTAATCTTTTGGCACGCCGCCAGTACTTGCTGGGTGCCAGTTGAAGTTAAGCCAACCGGCATAATACGTGTTAATAAATTGAATGTCTGAAAAGCTTGAGACTTCAACTCCCATGACACCAAGGGCGCTTTCCATTAATTGTCTGGCTTTTCTTTAGAACATAACCTAAACTGCCGGCAAAGTTAGGTTCAATAAAGGAGGGTAGGAATGAGGTTCCAAGGCAAGGTGGCTATAGTTACAGCGGCGGCCAATGGCATTGGAAAAGCTACTTCTAAAATCCTTGCACGGGAAGGAGCTCAGTTAGTGGCTGTGGACATAAATTCAGGGGCCCTCGCAGAGTTGACCAAAGAAATAGAGAGGGAGGGGGGAAACATTAGCACCTTTGAAACAAACGTATTGGAAGGCACTCAAGTCAAGGACTTAGTGAACTCAGTGGTCGGCAGGTTTAACAAAATTGATATTTTGGTAAACGCGGTCGGAGGCAGCACTATTATCCCAAATAGTACAGCCTCAGTTGATAACCTTTCGCTAGATGACTGGGATAAAATCATCCAGTTTAACTTAAAGGGTACTTTTTTATGCACTAGCGCCGTTGTCAGTCAGATGAAAAAACAAGGCAATGGAAAAATAGTCAACATATCTTCTGACGCAGCCCACAGTATGGGCGACCCCAGTAGCGCCTATGTAACGGCCAAGGCAGGTATCATGGCTTTCACAAAAAAGGTTGCCAGAGAGGCTGGACCGTACGGTGTGACCTGTAATGCAATCGCCCCTAGCGTGACATTGAGTGAAAGAGTAGGCCCGAGGTGGGAGCAAAGGTCAGAGGAAAACAAACAACAGATTCTTGAGGAAATTCCCTTAAGGCGTGTGTCTCAACCTGACGACCAGGCTAAGGTCATTGCTTTCCTAGCGTCGGGGGATGCAGATTATGTCACCGGGGTAACGATTGATACTAGTGGCGGTCGATACTAACGAAGAAAATTCGTGTTTATACGTCCCTGAATTTGGCAATTGATCTAGTCCTACGATGAAACTTTAAACATAATCGTAGGGCTGTTCACCATATTGGTTGTAGTCCTCTCGGCCCTTACGGCTATAAATGACAATTGCCATGACAATGTGGAGTAATATACAGAATAACTGTAGTAATCCTGTGGCCTCTAATACCGAAATCGTCATAAGGACGTACCACGACCCTTCAATTAGAATCACCCACTTCCCGCTCCAGCCCACGTCATGAAGCCGCCTCACACATAGCGATATATAAGGCAATATCACTAGCACATCCAAATACAATTCAACACCGAAAAATCCAGCTATGCAGTAGCCCAAGATAAAAGGTATGAGGTTAACCCAAAAAATAAAGAACAGCCAAAACTCCCTGACTGTTGCTCGTCCCCTGAAATCGAAAATGTTTCGCACCGGCTGTACAGGGCTTTTCGCCAACACCACGGCGAAAATAGTGAGCCATCTGAATGTATATGTTGTGAAGCTTTTCCTAGCCATCTTGCCATCGTAGCCCAAATAATAGTAGCGAACTAGGCGTATTCAAGGAATATTCATACACTTGAGATAATACGGTAGGAGAATGCCACAATTAGTTAATCAGATTCCATTATCAACCCTCATCATA
>VFFY01000025.1 GCA_009392675.1 SAR202 cluster bacterium
AGGTCTGGTGATGAAGCACTTATACCTGCATTGTTAACCAAAACATCCAACTTACCAAATTTTGATTTTAGGTACTCCATTAGTTTTTCCCAGTTGGATTCTTCAGTCACATCTAAATGAAAATATTCTGCCGAACCTCCCGATTGAGTTATCTCTTCCACCAATTTTCCTCCAAGGTCATCTTCAATATCAGCCAAAATCACATGGGAGCCTTCATTTGAAAAAAGTCTTGCTTCAGCAGCTCCCATTCCATTTGAGGCCCCGGTTATTAAAGAAACCTTGTCTTTCAATCTCATTTTAATTACCTCCGTTATTTAAAGTATTTGTTACCTCATTTTCCATTCTGGTCTTCTTTTCTCTGAGAAGGCTTTAGGACCTTCAACAGAGTCCTCCGTTCCTGAAATCCTCTCTGAAATAGGAATGGCAAGCTTTTGAGAGTATTCAACAGGCAAGTTTCTACCCTGGTAAACGATTTGCTTTATCGCCTGTACCGCAAGAGGTGCACACAGTTTAATCTCTCCCGCCACCTTATCTACCCTTTCAATCAATTGTTTTCTATCATCTACAACGTCTTGTATGAGTCCAATATTGTATGCTCTGTCTGAATTGATTCTGCTACCAGTTAATTGCATATATAGAGATTCTCCCAGCGGTATCATTCGGTTTAAGTTGTGTAATCCATAGCCAGCAAGAATACTCCACCTTGGTTCAGGAAGGCCGAACTCGGATTTCTTAGTTGCAATCCTTATGTCGCATTGAAGGGATACCTCGAGACCGCCCGCTACGCAAAACCCATCAATAGCTGCGATTAAAGGTTTATAAACACCCATATCAACAAATGATCCTGCTCCCCTTGGATCTAATACCTGTCGTTCTCCTTGAGCATCAAGTGTCGCTCTTTCTTTCAAATCCATTCCCGCTGAAAACGCCCTACCTCCCGCACCAATCAAAACTCCCAGAATAACCTCTGGGTCGTCCCTTACTTCTGCAAGAGCTTCCCTGAGGCCAGAGCTCAACTCCCTGTTTAAAGCATTCATGGAATCAGGCCTGTTTAAGGTTATATAACCTACTCCATCACGTTTCTCATATAAAATCGTGTTCGTTGATATTGTCATTGTATTTTTCTCCAAATACTTCTTCTATCGGATTCCGTGAAACCGAGTCAAAGCACGTTATTACTCATCAATTGGCACCAATTTCGTAACAGTAGCAGAAAGAACTGGTAACAAACAGATGGCGAAGACAATGCTGGGGTAGACTTGCACACCCATAGCTTTCGGCACTATTTAGAGAGAGACTTGGATTAGATTTACGAGAAAATAAGCAAGGGTCATCTCAGCCCCAATCGATGCATCGTGGAGGGACTGAGATGCCCAATTAATGGTACTAGATTAATGGCAATGGCCCAGTCCTGATAAGGCTGCATGGGTTCAATCATTTCCTTATAGTCATCAACAAGGAAAATTCAAGATCACGCCAGCCCCACCGCATGTGTAGCAATATCGGTGAGACTGACCAAATAATAGTATCATCCCAGTCCCATTTACGAGAGTTTCCAGAGCAAATTAGTTAGAGTAACTCTGAGGGATTGTGGGACCGATATGCCCATGCACAGGTTGCAATACACGCCTTTTAGGGGTGAAACGTAATCATGGTGGGCGGTATAAGAGTCGAACTTGTGACCTCCGCGATGTTTTACAAGAAAAGCTGGATTCATACCTAAATTCACTACTTCTAAGGGGATTATTTCAGGCTCACATAGAAAAAGTTAGCCAGTACCTATCAGGGCTTGTAAACAAATAACCCAAAAACGGCACTAAATTACCTCGCTCAATCCGCGAGTCTTAGATCGCAATCAAAAATATGCTTATAGTTTCTGTGTTAACTTCCTAGGTTTTTTGACAAACAACATTAGGAAGGCGCCGAAAAAGGTCAAGATTGCGAACACCGAGAATGGGATTACATAAGAATTTGTAGTATCAAACATATAGCCGGCAAATAGGGGTGCCCCAATCATACCTATATTCATTGGGAACTGGGATATGCCCATAATCGTCGCGAAGGCCTTTCGTCCGAAATATTCTCCCCGGATAGCTGTGGTTAATGGGTTACGACCACCGAATCCTATTCCGTACAGCAAGGCAAAAATGTAGGCCAAAAGTACAGTGTCTGCGAACGCAATTATTGTTATGGCGATTCCTTGGATAGCAAGAAATATGGCGATCATAAGAGTTTTGGGAAGGCGGTCTGCAAAATAACCTGAAAGAAACTGGGACGGCAAGGCCACTATGGTGTAGGTAAGAACCACAGTACCGGCTCCACTCAACGTCATACCCATGTCTGTCAGTTTTGGCACTAAATGTAATGCAAGGGTGACGATTGCAACACTTGAGGCCACTTGCATGATCGTTAGTATCCAAAACACCGGAGTTCTTAACGCTTGTCCAGCGGTAAAATCAGGCTCTTCGTCTTCTGTTGGGACAGACTCTGACAGCCTCTCTGAGTCACCGTCAGGTTGTAGACCTATATCCTCTGGGTGGTTTCTTATAACTTTCGCCGCCGGGCCCACAACTATTAAGAGAAATACCCCGATTATTGTGGCAGCCCCGCGAAATTCGAAAGTTTCTATTCCAATTGCTAAAAGGGGAACAAGTAAACCTCCAAAGTGGATGCCAGACATGGCAGAAGCCATGGCAAATGTACGTTGCCGTGTGAACCAATTATTCACCATAGCGATTATGGCAAGCCACCCCCCCAGACCTGAGCCAAGCGAGACAATCATAAATGACGCATAGAATTCCCAAAGAGTTTTCACCTGCCCCAGCCATATAAAGCCTAGTCCCATAAGGACATAACCTATCAACACCATTTTCCGAGTTCCTACACGATCTACCAAGAAACCTTCCACGGGACCCAGAATGGCTCCCTCCACCCTTGCTAGGGAGAACGCCCCGGATAGGGCAGTTCGGCTCCATCCGAATTGACGTTCAAGAGCTACCAAAATCGTGCCTAAACCTTGAAACACTGTAAGAGACATCAATGTCAGCAGAAAAGCAGCTACCCCAACAAGCCACCAGCCATAAAATATATCTCCTGTTGGGAACAGGGGCCCTAAGGTACGGTTTCGACTTTTACCAGGATCAAATGACATTATTCTGTTTCTCTTTTGAGTGGTGGCAAACTTAACGGAACAACTGATGACGAGTATAAATGGCCTAGAGGATTAAAGGAACGTTGCGAAAAACTTGTAACCACTTTTATAACCAGTCAAGAAACAGGCCACAAAAATGGGGCAAAGAAAGAAGATAATTCCATGCCCAACCCTAGCGGGATGGTGGGCGGTATAAGAGTCGAACTTATGACCTCTGCGATGTCAACGCAGCGCTCTAAACCACTGAGCTAACCGCCCTTGATGGTGTATCTGTTTTTTCTCTACGAAGCAGCAAAAAGCTTAGCAACGTAACCAATCTCAGTCAACGGAATGTGACCCCAGATTTAATGTTCCATCACCGTGCCACCGTTCTGGTTGATTGACTGCCCATGAATCCATGATGCAGCTTCGGTGCAAAGATATGCACAAAAATCACCAACTTCTTCATCGGTACCATTCCGACCTATAGGAGTCGAATCAGCCATGTTGCTCCATGTGTTACCCCTGCCAAGAATATCCATCCTATGAGTATCTACGGCCCCGGGGCATACAGCATTAACATTTATATTGTGAGATCCAAGTTCCTTCGCCATCGATTGTGTCATGCCTACGATGGCAAAATTCGCCCCGTTATAGGCAAGAGTATTCGCTGATCCACGCTTGCCAGCTGTCGATGAAATATTTACTATTTTCCCGCCGTCACCCTGGTCAATCATGGGTTTGATGGCGGCCTTAGTACAAAGGAATGTTCCAGTTACTTTGATATCCATTACTTTCTGGAAAGTGTCTTCATTCAGGTCCAATATCGGCGTCCTATCTTCTGCCCGAGCATAGGCCGCGTTATTTATCAAAATGTCCACCCGTCCGAACTCTTTGATGGTTTCATCAACCATTCTTTTAACATCATCCCTGTTTGTGACATCTACCACCAAAGGAAGTGCTCGCCTGCCTATATCCCGAACCCGCTCAGCAACAGTTTCAATATCCTTCCAACCAATTGCCTTTTCATCGTCAGGGAATGAATCCGGGCTTCTTCCAGTTCCTGTAACAACAACGTCTGCCCCCAATTTTGCCAGAGCTTCAGCAGCGGCTCTGCCTATACCTCTTAATCTACCTGCACCCGTAATGATTGCTACTTTTCCGTCAAGTTCTCCCATATCAAAAAGGCTCCCCTTTATTTGGATGTTTATTGGCTATTAACTAGTAAGTAAACTTGAGTATATCCCAACCACCCCCGCCATGCTATTCCGGTGCTTCACCAGGAAGGTATAGGTGATTGGCAACCCACGATTTGACCTTCTCGATGACTTCCTCAGAAGTTTCTCTTAACCCGTGACCTGTAGCCGGCATAAAGATCACTTCTTTCGGTTCCTCCGCCCAATCGAATATGGTCTGGGAGCATTGGGGCGACAAAACGATGTCATCTTCACCATGAATTAGTAAGATCGGACGTGGGGATACTTCTGAAACATCAGTTGCCCCATGTGTTTGGCTTGAGAGAGCAATGACTCCTTTTACTTTGTCGGAAAAAGGCGCCGCTTTTATAGCAACCGCACCTCCAAATGAATGCCCTACCAGTAAAATGTCCGAATGGCCTGTACCCGCCAAAAATGATACCCCAGCCAAAGTGTCCATGACACATTCAATCAACTCGCCGGGCTCCCTATAGTCAATTCGTAAAGATGTGATTCCAGGTGATAATTCCTCACCAACAATTCGATACAAACCCCCAGCTGGGCCGTCGAATCCTCCACGAGCACCCCCTACCCATATGACACCACGGTTGGCTGGTCTGTCAGGATCATGATGAACTATCGTATTGATTGGGCCTCTCGTGGTTTGTAAAGTTAGCCCTCTTCCTGTCTGATCCTCAGGAATTTCCCATTCTGCGAGGCCGATAATTCCGATCGATATATCATCAGAATCTTGCATTTTTAGCCCTTCTAAATAGATGGGAAGTGATTGTGCCAATCTGTGGCTTGTTCATATGCATATGCCGCCTTGAACAAATTAGTTTCTTGTAAGGTGCCTGCCATAAATTGAAGCCCAACCGGCAATCCATCAACCATTCCGGCCGGAATTGAAATTCCCGGGATTCCGGCTATGTTTGCTGGAATTGTAAATATGTCATTTAAATACATTTGTAACGGATCGTCGATTTTATCTCCGATCTTAAAGGCTGTGGTAGGTGAAGTCGGCATGGCTAAGACATCGACGTTTTTAAACACATCCTCAAATTCTTGTCTTATCAAAGTCCTAACCTTTTGGGCCTTCAAGTAGAAAGCATCATAATATCCAGCGGATAACGCATATGCACCAAGCATAATCCGCCTTTTAACTTCAGGGCCGAAGCCATTAGATCTTGTGTTCTCTAGCCCCGCCCACATAGTTTCAGCATCTTTCTCAGAAAACCCGTATTTAACTCCATCGTATCTCGCTAGGTTGGCGGAAGCCTCTGACGGTGCGATTATGTAGTAGACTGCCAGCGCATACTTGGTGTGCGGAAGAGAAACTTCCTTCACATCAGCTCCTAGGCCCCTTAACACCTCTACTGAATCAAGAATCGATTTCTCAACCCCCGGGCTGATCCCTTCAATAAAATATTCTTTCGGAATACCAATCCTAAAACCCTTAAGGTCAGTAGTCAGATTACTGACATAATCCGGTATTTTTACATCCAGGGAAGTAGAGTCTCTAGAATCGTGTCCTGCGATTGACTGGAGAACCAAAGCGCTATCTTCCACGCTCTTTGTCAAAGGACCTATCTGGTCCAATGAGCTAGCAAAAGCTACTAATCCAAATCTGCTTACCAACCCATAAGTGGGTTTCATACCAACAACGCCGCATAAAGAGGCAGGCTGCCTTATGCTCCCACCGGTGTCTGATCCAAGTGAAAATACACATTCTGAAGCTGCTACAGCAGCAGCTGGCCCACCACTGCTACCTCCGGGAACCCTGTTAGTATCCCAGGGATTTTTTGTCGATTTGAGAGCTGAGTTTTCTGTCGATGATCCCATAGCAAATTCATCTAAATTCCCTTTGCCAAGCAAAACAGAATTCTCATTTTTTAGATAAGTCGATACTGATGCATCAAATGGCGGAATAAAATTTTCCAACATTTTTGAGGAACAAGTTGTAGGGATACCTGAGTAGCAAATATTATCTTTTAATTGCATCGGGATTCCAGTGAGGTTTGTTTGAGTTCCCTCACCTATTCTCTTATCTGCCAAGGTAGCGTCTTCTAGGGCTCGATCTTCCGTGACTGTGACATATGCATCTATGTCTTTTTCAAAATTTTTGATTCTTTCGAGGTATTTTTTGGTAAGTTCAACTGCCGACACTTCTTTGTTATCAAGAAGCCGTCTAGCTTCAGCAATTGTAATAGTTTCAAGGTTTACAGATTCCATATCTAGTTGAAGGCGTTCCTATTCCAAAACAGCCTTAATCCTAATGAAAGACCCGTCCCTATGAGGAGCATTTAAAAGAGTTTCATCCTGTGTCAAGGAATCTTGTCGTTGGTCTTCTCTCATCACTGACTTTATATTTACTGAATGACCGGTAGGTTCAACATTTTCTGTATCCACCTCATTGAGGATTGCCACACTGTCTAATATGTCAGACATCTGGGCCCGCATTACATCCAACTCATCTTCTGTCATGGCAATTCTGGTCAACACAGATATCTGCCTAATTTCTTCAACTGACAAATCTGTTTGCTCGGACATTCTATATAACTCCTTCTGCTTCAAAAACTCCGGCCAAAAGAGCGATCCCTTCCTCTATTTCTTCAGGTGTATGGTGACTGAAAGTAAGCCGTAAATAATTCCCTCCACTCCTATCCGCTTTGAATATTGGGCCGGGGTTGTATTTCACCCCTTTTTCTACTGCCTTCTCCAAAATATCCCAGGTATTTGTTCCTTCTGGAAGTCCCATCCAAATCATCATCCCACCTTTGGGCTCAGTCCAAGTACAGGACGGAGGGAAATATTCCCCTAACGATCTCAGCATCGCATCACGTTTCCTGCGCAAGGAGGCAGATACGCCAGAGACATATGAAGATTTATTGTCTTTTAGATATTCATGTACCGCCATAGAAGTCAAATGACTCGGGGATACACCAAATCCTACTTTTGCTAACGATTCCCGGGCAGCCTCCGGAAAGGCACCAAACCCTAGTCTAAGTCCACAGCCCATCAATTTGGTGAAAGCCGAAATATGCATGACCCCACCATCTGCATCCAACCCGATCATTGCTGGGGGCAGTTGTGGTCCATCAATGTGAAAATCAGCGTACGATTCATTTTCTACTATAGGTATCTGATATTTATTAGATATCTCAACTATCCTCTTTCTTCTTTCAAGATTAATGGTGGCACCAGTGGGATTATGGTAAACGGAGATCGTATAAATGAGCTTAGGGTTATCGCCATTTTTAATATTCTCTTGGATCGATTTTTCTAGCTCTTCTGGAATTATCCCATCTTGGTCCATGGAAACATGGCAAGGGCGGGCCCCTTTTTTTAGGAACATATTCAGGCTACCGTGATAACAAAATTCATCCATCATGACTACATCACCGGGATCAATAAAAGCATCGACGAAAACCTGACATGCGCCTCCGGCCCCACTGGCTAGAAAAATATTATCTACCGGAATATCTGAACCTCGGTTGGAAGACAATTCAGAGGATATGAATTCCCTCAGCCCTTCATGCCCCTGTGGAGGAGGGTATGTACCTAAAGACCTCCCGTCTCTTTCAATAACCGTCGCCGCTGCTTCAGCAAATTCTTTGAGTGCCATAGCATCTGGATCCGTATAAGTTACCGAAAATATATATTCAACTTCCTCTCTTAATCCTGGGGGCATTTCTATTTCTGCTGGCAGATTAGTAGAAGCTAATTGTTGGTAGTTATACGCCATTACTTGATACTCCAAATACTAACTAGAGTGGAAGATATATTTTCTCGCCCGACTGAGAACTACGGGTCACGGCTTCGGTAAATTCCATGTAACGGACTCCATCTTCAAATGAGGTATGCGTTATCTCCTCAATCCCTCTAATAGCATTTATAAACTCCTCTTCTACCCTCCACCCACCTGTCAATTCAGGCTTTATAGCTATCTCAGACAGGGTTGAATCTGATTTTCTCCCGCCAAAAAGTTTGAGGTCCGCTTGGTTTGTAGCATCTACATGCAAAGTACCTTCTGTACCATAAATCCATACCCCATTTCCCGGAGCATGACCCAGAACATCGCTGAACCTAATATGCAAAACCGGGCCTGTAGACATCTCACACAGAATTTCAACATGGTCAGGTATCGTCAGCACCTGCAAATCGCCATTTTGATCAGGTCGCTGAGGTACTGTTACTCTGGTTATAGCTTGAACCGTAGC